>DATGHN010000376.1:0-3522 GCA_035308005.1 Solirubrobacteraceae bacterium | reverse complement strand
TCGCTGAGCGCGTCCGCACCTTTGACTTCTTCGAGCGCAGCGCCGTCTGGGACTCGATGCCCGACCGCTTCCGCCTGCACGCGCTCGCGACGCGCGCCGCGGCCGACCTGCTCGCCAACGAGATCGGCTATCCCGACCGCGATCGACTGATCGTCGCGGCACTGCTTCACGACGTCGGCAAGCTTGTCCTGATGCACGCCTATCCCGGTTACCCGGACTCCGTGCACCGCGACGCGCGCACGCCTGAGGAGCGCATCAACCGCGAGCGGCGCGAACTCGGCGTCGACCACGCTGTGGTCGGCGGTGTCCTCGCGCGCCGCTGGGGCATGCCGAAGTCGATCGCCACCTCGATCGAGCGCCACCACTCTGATGAGATCGACGGCGACGCGGCGCTGGTGCGCCTCGCCGACATCCTCGCCCACTACACGCACGGAGCGCCGGTCTCCCCGGCCGACATGCTGCGCGTCGCACGCGCCGCGGGCGTCGGCTCAAGCGAGCTTCGCGCCGTCCTCTTCGCGCTTCCGCAGGCCACCGGCGCCGGCAAGCGCCGCGTCGTCGAGGCGTGCCCGCTTTCGGCGCGCGAGCGAGACGTACTGCGGCTGCTCGCCGAGGGCAAGGTCTACAAGCAGATCGCCGGTGAGCTCACGCTCTCGACGAGCACGGTGCGCACGCATCTGCACAACGTCTACGGCAAGCTCGGCGCCGTCGACCGCGCCCAGGCGGTTCTGATCGCCACCGAGCGCGGCTGGCTCTAGCAACCACTCGCGTTCTTACGAGCGTCGCTTCCGCGCGGCAGAAGCCGCGCCGGCCGAACCGGCCGCGCTGGTGGGGTGGCGTCAGGAGTTGCTCGGCGGTTGGGTGAGGATCGAGAGCGAGCTCGGCTCGAGTGTCGCGCAAGCCGTTATCGCGCGCTTGAACTGGGGGTCCTGCTGATCGATCGAGGCGACGAGCGTGAAGGTGCCGTCATGGTCGGGGTCAGGGAAGTTCGGCACTCCGTGCCCGCGCATGCATGACGCGAAGAGAAGCTCCTTGGGGCTGACGGTGCCCGACGCCGCTCCAAGCTCGGGGAAGAGATGCACGCAGCTGCGCGTCGCGGACTTAAACAGCTCGGTATTGGGATCGAGCGTGCCGGGCGAGATGTGCGTCGTGGTGCGGCCCCCCGACTGAGTAACGCTCGGGTCGGGGTACCCGGGCAGCCCGTGCGAGCGCACACAGTTTCCGAACGCCACAGCCTTGCTGGCAAGGTCGGTCGGCGCAGCGGTTGTGGCCCCTGAGCTCGTCGGCTGCGAGCTGCCGGCGCCACAGCCGGCGGCAAGCACGGCTGCGGCGGCCGCTGCCAGGATGGAGGTGGGGATTAGCGGACGACGGATGCGCATGATTCGGCTCCTTTCGATGGGTCCAGGAAGGACAGCCGAGAGCATGCGCGGCGCTGGGCTACACGCCAGTTACCGTGTTATTCCGCTGTTACCCGAGGTCTGGCGGGGCTGCGCGAGCGATCGTTCGAAGCCGACGGTCGCGATCAGCCGATGCTCTTGCAGGCGTTCTGTATCGCGCTCTTCTCGGGGCCCGAGACGGCTGAGGCGATCTGCGTGCAGACCGCGCGCGCGATCGCCTTCGCCCCGGTGATGTTGCCCGAGGCGACCTTCTGGCAGATCGAGTCGATCTCCGAAGTGAAGTTCCCCGGCGCATTGGCGCCAAGCACGGTCGAGTAGGTCTTCGCGGCCGACTTGCACGAGGCGAGGATCTGGGCCTTGTTCGCGTGAGGGATGTTCAAGGTTGAACTCGTCGTTGTCTTGGCTAGCGCCGTGCTGGTCGACGTGGTTGTCGTCGCCGGCGTCGTCGTGGTTGTCGTTGTCGTGTTCGCCGCCTTCGACGTGGTGGTCGTAGTCGACGAATTGTTCCCGCCACCGCCGCAGGCCGCCACCAGAGCGGCGGCTCCGATCACCGCACATAGCCACCGAGCTCGCCTGATCATCTGGCACCCCTTCTTGATCGCCCCGAGAACCGCGGTCGGCTCCCCCGTCTGTGACGGATGTTCTACAGCAGCGGCAGCGCCGCGTCGAGGGACATCGACGAGCGTACCCCGCTTGGTCCCGGGATTCGTTCAGCGGCTCGCGAGCTCGCTGCCGTTCCGGACTTTAGCTACGTCGACCGGGTGCGGGAGTGGCGGCGTCTCGTAGGCTTTCGCCCGGTGTTTTCTACGAGGGCGCTCGCCGCCGGCACCTGGTCCGATTTCGCTCAGCTGGCCGAAGACCACCATGGCGTGTGGGCCGGCTGCTGGTGTTTGGGCTTCCACGAAGAGGGGCGCAACGGCATTCATACGCCTGAGCAACGACGCGCTCTGAAAGAGGCGCGGGTGCGCGCGGGACGGGCGCATGCCGCGCTCGTGTTCGACGGCGCCGAATGCGTTGGCTGGTGCCAATTCGGATCGGCCGAGGAGCTGCCCAGGATCAAGCACCAGAAGGCCTATCGAGAGGGACTTCGGGAGCTCCCGGACTGGCGAATCACCTGCTTCTTCGTGGGCCGGGGGCATCGCCACCGCGGCGTTGCCGACGCTGCGCTGGCCGGCGCGCTCGAGCAGATCGCCGAGCTTGGCGGCGGGACGGTGGAGAGCTATCCCGAGGACACCGCCGGCCGCAAGGTGTCGGCATCGTTCCTCAACAACGGCACGCTCGCAATGTTCGAGCGCCACGGGTTCACGCGCGGCAGGCAAATCGGTAAGCACCGCTGGATCGTCACTCGAGTTCTCAGCTGAACGACCTGGCCGCCCAGCTGCTCCCCGCCTCGGCCGCAAACCGACAGCGACAGACTCGATCCCCGCGGCGTCCGCAAGTGCGACGGCGAGTGGCTTCGAGTAGCGGCCGATGAAGCGGTCGTAGGAGTCGCGACCCGAGCTCCCCAGGCCGCGCTCGGCTTCAGTAGGCGATCGAACCGTTGTCCGACAGCGGGGTTCACGGGCGGCACAGTACCGCCGCGGCGCGCTAAGCACGGTCCGATCAGACCGCTTCCGGTCACGGTGAACTCAACGCGCACGCACGCTGCCCGGTGCGCGCGATCCGGCACGGCAACGGGCCTGTGCTCAGCGCGTATTACTTCCCAGGTGGACGAGACGGAACAGCTCGGGAATCCCGTCGATGAGCACTTCAAAGGTCGCCGTCCCGTGGCCGAGGCGGCGTAGCTGGATGGGCGACAGGCGCAGGGTGGAGGAAGCGCCAGCACCGAGCGTCCGCGTGACACGCTGATGCGCGGTTCCAAGCGTCGCCCGCAGCGTGGCGGTGGTGCTCGCGAACTCCGAAGGGATCGTCGCAACGCCGCGGGCGCTGACCGTAATCGAAAGCGGAACGGCACAGGAGGCGGTCGAGGGCCCGTTGGAGCGCCCGATACGGCCCACGATGGCGACCGCGGTGGTCGGTCCGGGCGGCCAGACGGACGGTCCGTATGGCGAGCCGAAGGCCTGGTCAGCAAACGCCGTGCCCGGCCCGTAGGTCTGGTCTGCCACGCGGAGATATTGGCCTGCGAAAG
>DATGHN010000375.1:0-2455 GCA_035308005.1 Solirubrobacteraceae bacterium | reverse complement strand
GAGGACTGCTTCCAGGAGACGTTCCTCGCCGCGCTGCGCGCCTAGCCGCGCCTTCGGCCGGATTCATCGCCGCGCGCGTGGCTTCTGACGATCGCCCACAACAAGGCGATCGACCATCTGCGACGCACGCGAGCACATGAGCTGGAGACCGACGAACTCGAGGCGGCACCGGGCCCACCGCCGCCCGACCAGGACATCTGGGGGGCCGTGGCGGCGCTACCGCCCCGCCAGCGCGCGGCGGTGGCGCTGCGCTTCATCGGCGACCTCTCGCACCGCGAGATCGCGGCCGCGATCGGCTGCTCGGAGGAAGCCTCGCGGCGCTCACTGGGTGACGGACTCAAAACGCTTAGGAGACAGCTATGAGCACCAGACTGACCAGCAAGCTGCTCGTGCCGGCGCCCGAGGCGCTCGACGCGGCGCGGCGATTCGCAGACCGCGCGGCGGCCGATCACGAGGCCGACCTCGCCTACACGACGTTCGACAGTCCGCTCGGGCAGCTTCTGCTGGCGAGTGGAGAAGGGGGCCTGTCGGTCCTCCACTACCTTGACGAGCCGCTCGATGAGGCGCTCGAGTACCTCTCGGGCAAGCGCTCGCCGCGGATCGTGGAGTCGCCTCGCGCGCTTGACCCGTGGCGGTTCGAACTCGACGAGTACTTCGCCGGCTCGCGGCAGCGGTTCGAGGCGCCGCTCGACTGGAACGTGATGACGCGCTTCCAGCGTGAGGTGCTCCGCGCAACGGCGGCGATCCCCTACGGCGAGACGTCGACCTACACGGGCGTGGCAACCGAGGCCGGTAGTCCACGCGGCCAGCGCGCCGCCGGCAACGCGCTCGGCTCAAACCCGATGGCGATCATCATCCCCTGCCACCGGGTGTTGCACCTCGACGGCGGCTACGGCGGTTACACCGGCGGCCTGCACCGCAAGCACTACCTGCTCGATCTCGAAGCGGGGCGACTCTAGGCGGCAGACGCGGCGCTCGCCGGCTCCGCGGCCGGCGTGTCGCGCAGGTACCACTCGGCGTCGAGCGCCGCCTGGCATCCGGAGCCCGCCGCCGTGACGGCCTGGCGGTAGGTGTGGTCGACGAGGTCGCCGGCGGCGAAGACGCCGGGGCGGTTGGTCCTCGTCGAGCGGCCCTCGACGAGGACGTAGCCGTTCTCGTCGACTTCGACCTCACCGCGCACCACCTCGGACTGCGGCACGTGGCCGATCGCCACGAACGCTCCCGTGATCTCAAGCTCGCGCGGTTTGCCGGTCTCCGTGTTGCGAAGCCGAGCCGTCGCGAGCGCACCGCCGTCGCCGGACAGCAGCTCCTCAACCGCGTACGGCGTCAGGAACTCGATGTTCGCGACGGCGCGTGCACGGTCGAGCATGATCCGCGAGGCGCGGAACTCGTCGCGGCGATGGACGATCGTGACCCGCGAGGAGAACTTGGCGAGGAAGATCGCTTCCTCCATCGCCGAGTCGCCGCCGCCGACGATGACCGTCGTACGGTCCTTGAAGAAGGCCGCATCGCAGGTCGCGCAGTAGCTGACGCCTCGGCCCGAGAGCTCCTCCTCGCCCGGAACGCCCAGCTTCTTGTGCTCGGCGCCCATTGCCAGGATCACGCTCCGCGAGCGGTACTCGTCGTCCTCGACGAAGACGCGGTGGATCCCACCGACCTCGCCGGCGAACTCGACGCGCGTCGCCAGGTCGGTGATGAAGCGCGCTCCGAAGCGCTCGGCCTGGTCGCGCAGCTGCTGCATCATCACCGGACCCTCGATGCCTTCCGGATAGCCGGGGAAGTTCTCAACGTCCGTGGTCTGCTGGAGAAGCCCGCCCCAGGCGAAGCCCTCGATGACGAGCGGCGAAAGCTCGGCGCGTGCGGCGTAGAGCGCCGCCGTGTAGCCGGCGGGCCCGCTTCCGATGATGATCACCTGCTCGTAGTCAGACCCTGCCATCTGTGGTCACCAAATCCTTGGATTTCTGCGTTACTTTACTTTTGATAGTAGCACTGCCGGGCGCCTGCGGCAAGTCTACGGCGCTCGCCCGGACGGATAGTTCGCGCCCGCAGATCCTGGCATCCGGGCGAAGGCCGCGCGGCCGGCGAGGACGTAAGGTCTGCTCCGCCGGGCGCGGACGGCGCCGAACCTGTCAGTGGGAGCGTGGCCATGAGCGTCGTGGTCGCGCCCGGTCCAAACTTCACGCGGCGGCGCACTCCGGATGCTCGCGTGTGACGCGGACGCTCGACACGGGAGAACTCTCGAGCTTGGCCGCCGGGCGCGTCGGGCGCAGCACGAGATCGCCGCCGCAGTTGGGACAACGACCGCCGAAGCGCTGCTGCGCGCAGTCGGCGCAGAAGGTGCACTCGAAGGTGCAGATGCGCGCCTGCGGGGAGCCGTTCGGCAGATCGCAGTCGCAGCACTCGCAGTTGGGACGGAGCTCGAGCACGCTCAGGCCGCGGTCCCGACGGCGTCGAG
>DATGHN010000374.1:0-3768 GCA_035308005.1 Solirubrobacteraceae bacterium | reverse complement strand
TGCGGGCGAGCGGCATGAAGCGCGTCACGAGTGCCGCGCGAGCCGATTCCTCGGTGCGGTGCCGCCACAGCACGTCGAGCTCGCGGCGGCTCGTGCGGGTGTCCGCCTTGGGCGGCGCCGCCGAGGTCGTCGTGGTTTCGTCGATCGCTGTCGTCATCAGCGCCTCCTGGCTTCGGGCGAACCGGCCGGTGCACCCACAACTGGGATGTACCCAGCATTGGCCCGGTTATGCCTGGATAGAGCCAAATCTTTGGCTGGACCGCCGCTGCGGCGCCCTAGTAGACTGGCCTGCGTGACCGCTCCGCTCATTTCATCGCGGTGACCGGCGAGACGCTCACGATCTTCAGCGAGCGCCGCGGGGACGCGTATTACGTCGCGCCGTCCGGCGAGCTCGACATCGCAACCGCCGAGCAACTCGAGCGGATCGTTCGCGACGTCGAGCAGACCGACGCCGAGACGATCGTCCTCGACCTCAGCGGGCTCGCGTTCATCGACTCAACGGGCCTGCGGCTCGTGATCGACACAAACGAGCGCTGCGGCGGCGAGGGCGGCCGCCTTCGCCTGATCGCCGGATCCCCGGCCGTCGAGCGACTGCTCGACATCGTCGGACTGCGCGAGCGGCTTCCGCTGATCACGCCCTGATGAGGACCGGAGGCGAGCGGCGCTCCGACGACCGCTCGCTGAGCCCGGTCGAACGCATCGCCCGCAACGAGGCGATCTTCCGCGAGATCAATGAGAGCATCGCGCGCGGGCAGTGGCCGGGCGACCCGCAGGAGCCGATCGCCTTTCGCTGCGAGTGCGGCATCCTCAGCTGCAACATGCTCGTCGAGGTGGCGGCCGACGACTACGAGCGGATCCGATCGGATCCACGGCGATTCCTACTCGTCCGCGGCCACGAGATCACAGCCGTCGAGGACGTAGTCGACGACGACGCCGCCGCCGACTACGTGGTTGTCGAGAAGATCGGCGAGGCGGGCGATGTGGCGCGCGAGACCGACCCGCGCTGAGCGCGGTCAGCGCCCGCGGCGCGCCAGGCGAAGCGGCAGCAGGCTAAGCAGCGGGCGCTTGCCGAGCGTGTCGCGCCCCTCGCGATTGAGCGCCGCGGCGTAGCGGCGCGCCTCCTCGGCGCCCCCGTAGGCACGCGTCGCGCCGGCGCCGCAGTCGCGCGCGCAGCGCCACCGCAGTCGCGCGCCCTCAGTCTCAAAGACCGGGCGATGCCCCAGCAGTCGGCAGGCGAGCACGAGAACAGTGTTCCCCATGGCCGGACGTTTCACACCGCTCAGGCGAGGGAAGCACCGACGGCGCGATGTCCGAAGCCCAGCCCGCTGTGATCGAGACCCAGGTACCGGCGCGGCTCGACCGGCTGCCGTGGTCGCGCTTCCACTGGCTCGTCGTGATCGGTCTCGGGACGGTCTGGATCCTCGACGGCATCGAGGTGACGATCGTCGGCAGCATCGGCGCGACGCTGACCCAGTCCAAGGCCGGGGTCGGGCTCAACCCCTCGACCCTCGGCAGCGCCGCCGCGATCTATGTTGCCGGAGCGTGCGTCGGCGCGCTCGTGTTCGGCCAGCTCACTGATCGCTTCGGACGAAAGCGCCTCTTCACGCTGACGCTCGCCGTTTACATCGCCGCGACCGTGGCCACCGCCTTCTCGTTCTCTCCCTGGTACTTCTTTCTCTGCCGGTTCGTGACCGGCATGGGGATCGGCGGCGAGTACGCGGCGATCAACTCCGCGATCGACGAGCTGATCCCGGCCCGCGTGCGCGGCCGCGTCGACCTGATCATCAACGGCAGCTACTGGTTCGGCGCCGTGATCGCCGTGCTCGTCTCGATCGTTCTGCTCGACCCGTCGCTGTTTCCGATCAACGTCGGCTGGCGGCTCTCCTTCGCCGTCGGCGCGGTTCTCGGTCTGGGAATGATCCTCGTCCGCCGCAACGTCCCCGAAAGCCCGCGCTGGCTGTTCATCCACGGCCGCGAGGAGGAGGCCGAGCGGATCGTCGACGAGATCGAGACCTCGGTCAAGGCGGAGTCCGGGGCCGACCTCGAGGAGCCCGGCGACACCATCAAGGTCCGCCCGCGCGAAACGGTCGCGTTCCGCAAGGTTGCCCGCGTGGCGTTCGGGAAATATCCGCGGCGCGCGATCCTCGGGCTGGCGCTGTTCATCGGCCAGGCGTTTCTCTACAACGCGATCACCTTCGATCTCGGCACGATCCTCGCCGGCCACCAGTTCCACGTCGCAGCGAGCGACGTCCCCTACTTCATCGCGATGTTCGCGGCCGGAAACCTCCTCGGCCCGCTCACGCTCGGACGCCTCTTCGACACGGTTGGGCGAAAACCGATGATCGCCGGGACCTACCTGATCTCGGCCGTCATGGGCGTCGTGCTCGGCGTGCTGATGACAAGCGGATCACTCGACCGCTGGTCCTTCATCGCGCTCGTCGGCGTCGTCTTCTTCTTCGCCTCCGCCGGAGCCAGCGCCGCCTATCTGACAGTCAGCGAGATCTTCCCGATGGAGACGCGGGCGCTGGCGATCGCCTTCTTCTACGCCGTCGGCACGGGCGTCGGCGGCATCTCCGGCCCGCTGCTGTTCGGCAACCTCATCAACACCGGCAAGCTCAGCGAGATCGCCATCGGCTTCTTCATCGGTGCGGCTGTGATGGCGATCGGCGGGGTCGCCGAGCTCGTGCTCGGCGTGCGCGCCGAACAAAAGCCACTCGAGGAGATCGCCGAGCCGTTGACCGCCGGGGACGCCGATGACGACAGCACCGCGCCCCCGGACTCGGGATCCCAAGAGCCCCAGTCGCTCGCCCGCGCTCGCCGCGGTCGGCTTCGCCCCGGCCCCGGTGGGTCGCGCGGCTGGCCGGGCATGCCGATGCCTGCGCCCCGGCCCGCGCACGCCCCCGACCGCGAGGTCGAGCAGATTCTCACCGTGCTGCGCGAGCGCGGCGCCACCCGCCGGGGTGATCTCAGTCGCGCCGTCGGCGCGAAACAGTGGGGTCCCGGCCGCTTCGGCGAGTCGCTGCGCGCGGCAGAGCTTCAGGGACAGGCGCGGCGGGTCGTCCGCAGACGGGGCTACGAGGCGACGCCTCACGACCGTGACGCCCCCGACGTCCCCCCTGAGGCCTAGACTCTCCCGCTGGAAGGCATAAACGAGGATGCGGGAATCGAACCCGACCCGCTTCGGTCCTGATGGCGGGGCGGTCGCGGCCCACGGCCATACCGGATATCGCCACGAGGCGCTCTTCTACGCGGGCCTCGACGGCTTCATGGCGGCCACCGTGCCGTTCATCCGCACGGCCGCGAATGGCGGCGAGCCGATCCTGGTCGTCGTCGGCAAGGCCAAGCTCGCCGCGCTGCGCGAGGAGCTCGGTAACGGCTGCGACGCGTCCCTGCAGCTCGTCGACATGGCCGAGGTGGGCGCCAACCCGGCGCGCATCATTCCCGTCTGGCAGGAGTTCGTCGACCGAAACGCGGCGCCGGACCACCGCATCTGGGGAATCGGCGAGCCCGTCTGGGCGGGACGGACCGGCGCGGAGCTCGCCGAGTGCCGCCGCCACGAGCAGCTTCTCAACCTCGTCTTCCCCGATCCGCAGTTCTCGCTGCTGTGTCCCTACGACACCGACACGCTTGCCGGCGATGTGATCGAGGACGCGCACCGCACGCATCCCTACGTGCGCGAGGCCGGCCGGACGGGCGAGAGTGCCTCCTATCCCGGGAGCGAGGCGCTCAACGCACCCTTTGATGCGCCGCTGTCAGACCCGCCGCTCG
>DATGHN010000373.1:0-11713 GCA_035308005.1 Solirubrobacteraceae bacterium | reverse complement strand
AAGTACGGGCGCGGTCGCGACGAGCGCTGCGACAACTGCATGGCCCACTGCGGCTACGAGCCCTCGGCGGTTCTGGCGACGTCGAAGTCGCTGCGGCAGTCGCTGCGGGCGCTGCGCGCGGCTTAGGACCGGCGCGCTTCGACGCGCCGGGAGGGGCAGGGGTGGCGCGGTATTCGAAGCGCCGACAGGCGCTCGCCGACCGCCTTTTCGGGGTCGCCCCTGCGCGTGACGCGCCAGCGGTCGAGCGACTTCGCTGGCTTCGCGGCTTCAATCTGAGGTTCGCGCCGTTAGGAGTTCTGGCGTGGGTTCTGTGCGCGGTGTTCATCCACGACTCGCTGGTCTACGTCCTCGCGAGCGTCTGGGGCCTCTGGACGCTGGTCAGCCACGTACGGCTCACGCGGCGGATCCGACGCGAGCGCTGACCTCGGGCGAGCGCCACTCCCCACGGCGCCGACCGGCTTGCATCGACCGCGCCTCGCTGCGAACATACGTTCGTATGACGAGCACCGGGTCCCCGTACGGCCGTTTCCGCCGCGCCCTCGAGCAGGGCAACCTTGCGCTCGTACGCGCCGCTGCCGCCGAACTGGCGACGATCCGCCTCGACGACGCGCTGCGCGTGTGCCTGCTGATCCGCGACAACGATCCGCAGCGCTACGAGCGCGCGGCGCTGCGCTGGGTCGCGCGCTTCGCGGTTGAGGCCGCCGCGGCGACGCTGGGCGACGTGCAGGCGGCGGCGCGCGCGCTCGAGCAGCTTCCCCGCGAGCCGGACGAGGCGATGGGCGCTCTCCAGCGCCTGTGCCTCGCACATCGCATCGCGGGCTGAAGCTGAGAGACTGGCGGCGTGGCCGGCGAGGAGACCTCAGCGGCGCGCAACCGGCGCGTCTGGGATGCGATGTCGGACGACTACCAGGCCAAGCACGGGGGGCAGCTCGAGGCGTCGGGCGGCACGGCATGGGGGGTCTGGCAGACCCCTGAGTCGGAGCTTGGCGTGCTTGGCGACGTCGCGGGGCGCGAGATCCTCGAGCTCGGCTGCGGGGCCGCGCAGTGGTCGATAGCACTGGCGGCGGCGGGCGCACACGTGACCGGCCTGGACAACTCGGCTCGCCAGCTCGAGCACGCGCGCGAGCTGATGGCGCAGGCGGGAGCGTCGTTCCCGCTCGTGCACTCAAGTGCCGAGAGCACGCCGTTCGATGACGCCTCCTTTGACATCGTCTTCTGCGACTACGGCGCGATGGCCTTCGCCGACCCTTACGTGACTGTGCCGGAGGCGGCGCGCGTCTTGCGCGACGGCGGCCTGTTCGCGTTCCTGATGAGCACGCCGGTCCTCGATATCGCCTGGCCTATCGAGGCCGAGCACCCGACGGAGAGTCTGGTCGGCGACTACTACGGCATGCATGTGATCGACGTACCCGGCGAATGCCTCGAGTACCAGCTGCCCTACGGGGTGTGGATCCGGCTCTTCCGCGCCAACAGCTTCGCGATCGAGGACCTGGTCGAGATGCGTCCGCCGCCGGACGCCGTCTCGAGCTACCGCGACGAAACGGTCCGCGCCTGGGCGCGGCGCTGGCCGCTCGAGCACATCTGGCGCGTGCGACGCGAGCCACGCTGAAATTGCGATAAATTCGTATCCAGCAGCGCTTTTTTGACGCGTTGTTAACGAATTGCGTGCGAGACTCGGTGCAGATGAGCGGCGAACACGAGATGCAGCTGAACGGCCATGCCGTTGTGCCGCGCCTTCGTGAGCGCGCCTCGCACGCCCAGTCCTGCCCGCCCCACCGCTGGGGCTGCCCGGTCGTCATGAAGCTCGACCCGCGCTCGGTCGCGTGGACGTGCGCCAGCTGCGGCGCGATCGTCACGACACCTGACGCGGCCGTACCGCCGGCGCCCGCCTGATCAGGCGGCGAAGCGCTCGGCCGCTCGCGCGCGGGCGCGCGCGGCTTCGACCTCGCGGTCGCGCGGCGCGGCGTTCGTCACCAGCTCGGCGAGCAGGTGCTCGGAGGCGTGGGCGACGGCGTCGATGGCGCGCTCGAAAGCGGCCTCGTTGGCCTGTGACGGTTTCGTGAACCCGCTCACCTTGCGCACGTACTGAAGCGCCGCGGCGCGGACCTCATCGTTTGTGGCTGGCGGCTCGAAGTTGAACAGCGGACGTATGTTTCTGCACATGCCGCCAGCCTAGCGCGCTCGCCGCACGGGCGGTTGCGGCGGCGGCACGGGTGGTGGCAGCGGCGGCGGCGGGTCCACGTCCGTAGCGCTGTCGGCGCTGATGCTTGAAGCACTGGTCGTGCGATAGGAACGGCTCTACAGCGCGGCGAGCGCGCTGTAGAGCTCGCGCGCCGAGGCCTCGCCCCACTGGAGGCTGTGTAGCGCGTAGGACTCATCGGGCGCATGGATCGCGTCCCCCGGCAGGCCGAAGCCGCCGACAATGACCGGATAGCCGCGCTTGGCCATCTCGGCGACGATCGGAACGCTCCCGCCGGTGCGGATGAACGCCGTGTCGCGGCCCGTCGCGCTGGCAAGCGCATGCGCGGCCAGCTGCAGCGCCGGCTGCTCGGGGTCGAACAGCGCCGGCGGCGCGCGGTGGGAGGACACGCTCAGCTCGGCTCCGTCGGGCAGCTTCGCTCGCAACAGCCGCACGAGCGTCTCGTACATCGCGTCGGGGTCCTGACCGGGCGCAAGGCGCATCGAGATCGTGGCCTTCGCGCCCGGCGGGACGATCGTACGCGGCTCGCCGCCGGAAATCTCGTTCATGTCAAGCGACGAATCGGCGCCGTTTCGCCGGTAGTACTCCTCCCCCGCGCCGGGGTGAATGGGATGACCGCCGACGGCCGCGAGCTGCGACGCGCCCGACGGCAGCCGCTGCCAGGAGTCGAGCTCCGCCTGCGAAGGTTCGAGGATCCCGACTCGCAATTCCTCGCGCAGGCGCCCGTCGGGCCCGGGCAGCACCTCGGCGAGGATCTTCTGCATGACGTGCAGCGCGTTGAGGACACTCCCGCCGAACATCCCGGAATGGAGGTTGCGCTCCGCCGTTCGGACCTCGAGGTGGAGCATCACCACACCGCGCAGCCCGACGGTGATCGCCGGGGTGTCGGCGTCGGGAATGCCGCCGTCGTAGACGATCGCCGCGTCGGGCGGACGCTCGTCGGCACGAACCCACTCGGCCACGGCGTCTCCGTTGACCTCCTCCTCGCCTTCGACGAGAACGCGGATGTTGACCGGGAGGGCGCCGTCGCGGGCGAGCTCGCAGGCGACGTGCAGGAGCGGCAGGAAGTTGCCCTTGTCGTCTGCGGCACCGCGAGCGTAGAGGCGTCCGTCACGGATCTTGGGGTCAAATGGCGGCGTCGTCCACAGTTCGAGCGCTCCGGGGCCCTGTACGTCGTAGTGGCCGTAGATCAGGATCGTCGGCGCCGAGCCGTTGGCGCTCGCGCTGAGGTGCCCGACCGCGAGCGGGTTTCCGTCGGCGATTCGGACGAGATCGCCGGTCCCCCCGGCTGCTGTGACGCGCTCGATCACCCACTCCGCCGCGGCGTTGATCGCTGTCGCGTCCCCGCCGCCGGTCGACACCGACGGGATCCGCAGCCAGTCGATCAGCTCATCGAGGAGCGCGGGCGCCACGGCGACGGACACTATCGGGCGTCGCTGCCCGGCGCGCGCTCGCGTGCTTGGTGGACCCGCCCGCTCCTATCCTCAGGCAGACTATAATGTTTTTCTTATGTCTCACCCGATCCTTCCCGGCACCCTGTTGGCGGCGGCAAGGCGGGCCGCCGGGCTCACGCAGGCCGAGCTGTCGCGACGCCTCGGGCTGAGCCAGGCCGCCGTCGCCCAGCTCGAGCGACCCGATTCAAACCCCAGACTGGCGACGCTCGATCGTGCGCTGCGGGCGACCGGATCCGAGCTCGTGCTGACGTTGCGCCCACGCGAGCCATCGATCGACGAGGGCCTGATCCGCCGCCATCTTGAGCTCACGCCGCGCGAACGCCTCGAGGCGCTCGAGTCCACGCAGGCGCAGGCCCGGATGCTCGGACGAGCGGGTCGCGTGAGCCGTGGCGAGCAGCCGGTCTGAGATCGGCCCGACGGCGCTGCTGCGCGTGCTCGGCGAAGGCCTAGTCGACTTCGTCGTGATCGGCGGCGTCGCCGTGGTCGTGCAGGCGAGCCCGCGCTTCACGCGCGACCTCGACATCTGCCACTCGACGACGCCCGAGAACCTCGAGCGCCTTGCGGGGGTTCTTCTCTCGCTTGAAGCTCGGTTGCGCGGCGTGGACGCGGACCTCCCGTTCAAGGCCGACGCGCGAACGCTTCGGCGCGCCGGGACGCTGACGCTGACGACAAACGCCGGGGACCTCGACCTGCTGGCCGAGCCAGCGGGCTCACCCGGTTATGCCGCGCTTCGGCGGCGCGCGCTCGTCATCGACCTCGACGGGCTCGCCGTCCGCGTAGCCTCGCTCGAGGATCTGATCGCGATGAAGCAGGCGGCGAGCCGCCCGCAGGACCTGATCGACGTCGAGTCCCTCGAGGCGGCGCGGGCCCGTCTGCGGGGACGGCGCGCGCGCTGACGCGATCGGCCTGTCACATTGAACGGATCCGCCGGGTCAAGTTGATGAAACCGCCCGACGGAGGGACGTGACATGGAGCAGCAGGAATGGCTTGCACAGCGGTTCGAGGAGCAGCGCCCTCATCTGCGCGCTGTCGCCTACCGCATGCTGGGCTCGCTGAGTGAAGCCGACGACGCCGTCCAGGACGCCTGGCTTCGCCTGAGCCGACGCGATCGCAGCGACGTCGAGAATCTCGGCAGCTGGCTGACGACGGTCGTCGCGCGCGTCGCATTGAACATGTTGCGTGCGCGGCGCACGCGGCGCGAGGAGCCCCTCGACGTGCGCCTGCCGGACCCGATCATCGACCCGGCGGCCGGCACTGACCCAGCCCACGAAGCCCTGCTCGCCGACTCGATCGGGCTCGCCATGCTCGTCGTTCTCGAAACTCTCACGCCACCCGAGCGCCTGGCGTTCGTACTCCACGACATGTTCGCCGTGCCGTTCGAGGAGGTCGGCGAGATCCTCGAGCGCTCCCCCGAGGCCGCCCGCCAGCTCGCAAGCCGCGCGCGACGGCGCGTACGCGGCGCGGGGACCGTCGCGGACGCCGCGCTACCCGCGCAATGGGAGGCGGTGGAGGCGTTCATCGCCGCCGCGCGCGACGGCGATTTCGACGCGCTCGTCGCCGTGCTCGATCCCGATGTCGTGCTGCGCGCTGACGGCGGGCCGGGCGGCCACTCGCGCGAGGTCCGCGGAGCGCAGACAGTGGCCAGTCAGGCGCTGATGTTCCGCCAGGACGGTTTGACGCTGCGCCGAGCGCTGATCAACGGCGCGGCCGGGATCGTCTCGCTGCGCGACGGCAAGCCGTTCTCGATCGGCGCCTTCGCCGTTCGCGGCGGGAAGATCGTCGAGGTCGACTTCCTGACCGACCCCGCGCGCCTGGCGGAGCTCGACCTTTCGGTGCTCGGCGACTGAGCTCAGCCGGCGGTGGCGAGCGGCCGGCAGCCGAGCAGCTCGGACGCTTCCGCTATCGCCCTGCGCGACTCGGGCAGAAAGTCGAACAGCACGAATGAGTGCACGCTGTCGTCGATCAGCTCGAGCGTCACCGCCACACCAGCATCGCGCGCGGCGTCGGCAAGACGCGTCGCATCGTCGCGCAGCACCTCACCCGCCGCGGCCGCGATGTAGAGCGGCGGCAGACCCGAGAGGTCGGCTTGCAGCGGCGAGACGAGCGCCGTGTCGGGCTCGGTGCCGGCGATGTAGCTGCCGGCGAGCGCCAGCAGCGCGCCGCGGTTGAGCCATGGATCCGAGGCGGCATTCGACTCGATGCTCGGAGCGCTGACGGTGAGATCGCAGAACGGCGAGACGACGTGGATCGCCTGCGGAAGGGGCTCTCCCGCGTCTCGAAGCGAAATCGCCAAGGCGATGGCGAGGTTGCCGCCGGAGCATTCTCCACTGAGCAGGATCGGCGCGTCCGGGTGCAATTCGCGAAGCCAGCGGTAGGCGCTCAGCGCATCTTCGAGCGCTGCCGGGAACGGATGCTCAGGCGCGAGGCGGTAGTCGACCGTCAAGCCGAAGCCGCCGATCTCGCGGGCAAGCCGTCCCGTCAGATCCACCGAGGCCTCGGCGGAGCCGAAGACGAAGCCGCCGCCGTGGAGGTGCAGCACGATCGGCCCCGATCGCTCGCTCCCCGCCGGGGTCACCAGCAGCGCGTCGACTCCGCCCGCGTCGAGGAACTGGACGTCGAGGTCCGCAGGCGCCGCGCAGTGCTCGCGGATGAAGCGCGCGTAGCCGGCGCGCTCGCCGCGCCAAAGACCCGAGCGATCCTCGATCGTCAGCGCGCCCCGCCAGAGGTCGAAGGCCGCGCGCGCTTCGGGCCGCTCGAGCGGGTTCGCGGGCGGCCGAGCAACCTCGACTGGCGCGCGAGCAACGGCGACCGCGTCGTGGGAGTAGAGCCAGCCGACGGTGGACTCGCCGTCGGGGTCGAGGCGCTGCAGGCCGCGCAGGCGGCCGTTTCGGGCGCGCGCCTGGGCAGGGTCGTTCTCGTTGAAGAGCCCGAGGTTGATACGCGAGGCGACGAGCATCCGGCGCGTGCGATCCATCCGGCGCTGCACGTAGGCGTCGAGACCCGCGGCGCCGTCCTCCTTGAGGCACTCGGCCAGCGTCACAGCGTCCTCGAGGGCCATCGAGGCGCCCTGGCCGGCGCTCGGCGGAGCCGGGTGCGCGGCGTCGCCAAGCAGCGTGATCCGGCCGCTGCCCCAGCGGTCAAGCGGGTCTCGGAAGTAGAGCGGCGTGATCAGCGCCGTCTCGACCGCGTCGATCAGATTGAGAACGTCGGCACAGGCTCCGTCGAAGGAGCGGCGCAGGTCGTCGACGTCCTCGCTTGAGCTCCAGGTCTCGCGGTGTACCTCCTCCGCCGGCACGAAACCGCTGAAGTTGTAGAGGCCTTCGCGGATCGGGTAGAGCATCGCGTGGCGGCCGCGGCCGAGCCAGACGGTGATCTGCGCTCCGAAGCGGTCGGGAACGCGGTCCGCGGGCGCGAGGCAGCGCCACGTGACATACCCGGTGAAGCGAGGCTTGGGCTCCTCGAAGAGCGCCGCGCGGACGGTCGAGCGCAGCCCGTCGGCGCCGACGACGATGTCCGCCCGTAGCTCCTCGCCGCCGTCGACTGTGACGGTGGCCGCGTCCTCGGTCTGACTCACGTCGCTGACGGGCGCGGCGACGCGCACGCAATCGGCCGGAAGCGTTGCCGCGAGGCTGTCGATCAGGTCGGCGCGATGCGAGCAGTAGTAGGTGTCGCCGTATTTCTCGACCATCGAGCCGAACTGCTGAGTGAAGATGTGAGCGCCGTCGTCGAGCTCGAGCCACTCCGACTCGAGAGTGATGACGCTGCGCTCGCGGATCAGCGACGTCGCTCCGAGATGGTCCAGCGCGCGGAGAGCGTTCGCCGCGAGGCCAATTCCGGCACCGATCTCGGTCAGCTCATTGGAGCGCTCGAGGACGAGCGTTTCGAACCCGGCGTTTTGCAGGGCGATGCCCGCGGCGAGGCCCCCGATCCCGCCACCGACGACGATCACACGCACCGGCGCCTCCTCTCATGCGGCGCCGGAGCTCCTCCGCGAGTCCTGGCGCGCACCTCGTCCTTCCTGTGAAACGGCGAGGCAAGTCTAACCCCGTGCCGATGCGGGGCAAATTCGCGGCACGGGGTGAGGAAATCCCCGCCCACCCCGCGGCGTAGAAGAGCAACATCGAACGGATGTCGAACGCCACGCCAGGCGAGCACGAGACGCTCGAAGACCTCGCCCGCACCTGCCATGAAGCCTCGGTCGCGCTAGCCATCGGAGACCCCTTGCAGGTGGCGGCAGCGGCGCTGGCGCTCGACTGCGAGCGACGGCTCGGCTACCGCGTGGCGCCCGCCCGGCCGACGGCGCGGGTGCTACGGCTTGTGCAGCCCGAGAGCTGAGCGGCCCCGACCCGCGCTCGGGACAGGCGACTACTCCCGAGACAGCGCGCGGGCGAAACCGAACTCTGAAACCTCGCTGTCCTGGTGGAGGACCGCCTGATCCTCTGCCTCCGCGAACAGTTCGGCGATTGCCGTCGCTCGATTTACACGACGCTCGACACCGCGCGACGCAAGCCAGCGGTTTGCCTCGTCCACCGAGAGGGGGAAAAACTCGATGTCGGCGAGGCAGCGGCCGGGACGACGGGCGGCCGGATGCAGCCGGCGCACACTTTCGTTGGTCGTCACGAGCAGCACTGTGCGCGTGCCTTGCCCGAGGAGGCCGTCGGCGATATTGAGCAGTCGGGAAACAGCCTGGTCGCCCGCTCGCGCGTCACCCGAGATGAGCTCGCCCGCATCCTCGAGGATCAGCAGGCGCCAGCGTCCCGAATCGTCGCCGTCCCACGCGAGCACGTCGAGGATGTACTTGCCGCCACGCGCAAAGAGGTCGTGTGCGTCGACGATGAAGTGCGCCGAGCACCACGGAGACCACTTTCGCGCGAGTGCTCGTAACGCATGCGACTTGCCGGTCCCGGGCGCGCCGCGCCAGATGATCAGGCGCCCGCTCTCGGGCTCGCTCGCCTCGAGAAGCTGATCAAGCGCGGCACGCACCGGGGCGGAGTAGTTCTCGGCGATGTCCTCGAACTTCGGAGCAGCGATCTCGCGGTGGCGAACCTCGCCGCCGTATTCGCCCTGGATCCAGAAGGCAACCGGGACGGTGCCACGCGGCGCGGGCTCGGCAGCCAGCGCGTTTCGCACCATGCAGAGTGCCCGCTCAGCCAGGCCCAGGTCATCGCCGGCCACCTCGACGTCGACATGGCCGTTGCCGGAGTCGATCAGCGCCACTGTTCGCTCGCCAACTCTCAGTACCGCCTCGAAGGCGTCGCCCGCGTCTCCACGGACGAGGATCGCCTCGCCGAGAGACGCGATCTTCGCCCGAGACGCGGCGCCGCTGAAACTGTCATGCGCGATGTACGGGAGACAATGCTCCAACACCTCCGCGACGAACAGGCCGCGCGGCACGACGTGCGGCGCCAGGCCGTACACCATCCGTCGCGTCCGCGGGGTGCGGACGCGCAGGCCAGGATGCGTCGTTGTCTTACGTGGATACATCGAGGTCCCCTCGAAGGACTCGAACCTTCGCCGCAGGTGCGGCGCCCGTCGCGGAAGGGGCGGCGTGCGCTGCTCGCCGGAGCGCGCCGAGGCGACTGCGGCTCAGAGGGTTAGGCAGCGCGCAACGGACGCTGTGTCGCGACCGCTGAAGCGTTCTGGTGCCTGGTTGTGAGCCGCATGACGGCTAGGGAAGGTAGCGCGCCATCGCAAGCGGCGCAAGCGAGCGCCCGATCCCGGGGTGACGGGATCGGGCGCCGCTGTCCTTGCAAACGACCTCGCCGGTCGTTTCGCTGCTAAACGCGGAGCTCAGGCCGGGATGCCTGGAGGCCCGAGGATTTCGAGCCCGTGGTCTGCTGCCGTCTGCAGAATCAGCGCCATGTCGGGCGGCGCAGCCGGCTCGCGCGGGAGTTCTGCGACGGCGGTGGGAGTTCCGAGCGTGCGAATGAAGCTTTCGAATCCGGCGGCCTGAGTGACCAGCAGAAAGCGAGCCTCGTCCGAGCTGACGATGAACGTGTGCGGCACCTCGCGCGGCCCGAACACGAAGGAGCCTGCCGTAGCGAGAACGGTCTCCCCCGCAACCCAGATCGTCAGCTCGCCCTCGAGAACGTAGAACCACTCGTCCTCGTTTCGGTGGACGTGAAGCGGCGAGCCGGCGCCGCGCGGCGCTGTGTGCTCGGTCAGCATCATGCGGCCGCCGGTGCCGGCGCCGTCGGCCTTGATCGTCGTCAGGCCGCCGAAGAACCAGAAGTGCTCTCCCTCGCCGGGGCCGAGAGCAATGGGTACGAGGGCGCCGTCCGGCGCGGTCATTGGGGTGTCTACTGCGTTAGTGGAGGTCATGGGCACATCCTGCCCTGTGCTTCTGGCACGCACCATCCCCCGCGTTGGGGGATCTTCCTCGCACGCCGTCGGCGTGCGAGACTGGCGCCATGGCATGGAGGGTGGAGCGCCTGATCGAGGAGATCGACCTGCTCGGCTCGCGCGGCCTGCCGCGCGAGGAGTTCTTCGCCGAGCTGTCCCCACGACTGCGCAACGTCATCGTCAACGACGCCAGCTGCTGGCACACGATGGACCCGACCACGCGGCTGCTCACCAGCGACGCGCCCAAGGAGCTGGTCGAGCGCGGCGTTTTCGCGCTCGAGGAGACCCCGGCCGCCGGGGAGCTGATCGTCCGCAGCGAATACATGGTCGATGACGTCAACACGTTCGCCGGCCTCGCCGCACGCCGGGTGCCAGTCGGCATCCTCGACCACGCCACGCGTGGCGACCCCCAGAGCAGCGCTCGCTATCGCGATCTGCTCCTGCCCGCCGATATTCCCCACGAGCTGCGCGCCGCATTCGTCATTCGAGGGCGCGTCTGGGGCGCGGTGCACATAGCCCGTCGCGCGAGCAGCGGCGCGTTCCAGCAGCGCGACGCCGACGCGCTAGCAGCGGTCACCGCTGCGATCGCACGTGGTATCCGCGCCTCTCTGCGCTTCGATGCGGCGCGCCGCGTCACCGGCGTCGAAGCGCCGGGGATGGTGGTGCTCGGCCCTCACGACGAGGTAGAGCTGATCACCCCTCCGGCACGCGAGCTGCTCGCCTCGCTGCAGCCGCTTGAGTCGGGCTACAGCGATGAGACGATCGCAACGCCGGTGCTCGCGCTGGCGCTGTTCGTCCGCTCCGCTGCGGACGGCGGTCGCGGCGGCGGAAACGTCGTCACCGTGCCCAGCAGCGACGGGTGGGTGACGCTTCACGCCTCAGTGCCCGGCTCCCCGGACGATGGCCGCGTCGCGGTCGTCCTCGAGCGCTCGACGGGCGCGCGCTCCGCAACGGTTCGTCTCGAGGCGTTTGGCGCGACAGCACGCGAGCGCGAGGTCGCGACCCTGCTGGCGCGCGGCCTCTCGCGCGCCGAGATTGCGGAAACGCTCGTCGTTTCGCCGCACACCGTCGAGGATCACGTCAAGAACCTCTATGCGAAGGTCGGCGTTAGCTCGCGGCAGGAGCTCGTCGCCCGTGTGTTCCTTGACGAGTACCTCCCCGAGGTGGTGCGCCAGACGCCGCTCACCTCGCGCGGGCGCTTCGAGCGCCAGTAGGTCGAGGAGCCGCGACGCGCGGGGCGTGCGGTGCTTAGCCGACGAGGTCGGCGAACAGGTCGGCCAGCGTTGCCTGCGGGTCCTCGCACAGGCCCGTGTGGACCGGCGAGGGCTGAATGATCGTGCTCGCCGGAGCCGCGAGCCAGCCGAAGCGCTCCGACGGTGGCAGAGCGGAAAGCGAACCCCCGGCCGGATCCCCGGCGGCGATCAGCACGATCGCGTCGAGTTGCCTTCGGACTGTCTCCGGCGAGAGATCCGGAGCGAGTACCGCCAGCCGACGCTCGTCGAGCGCCACGCGCGCTGCGAGGAAGTCGAGCTGGCGGCAGAAGAGCACGACGCCTGCGTTGAACCCCTCGCCGCGTTCCACGTGCGGGACGACGCGAACGACCGCGTAGGAGAACGCGCTAGACGAACGATCGGACACGTTCTGCCTCCTCCGCGAATTCGCGCGGCGGCTCGAGGCGGCGCATCAGGTACTCGACGTAGGCGGCCCGGTCCTCACT
>DATGHN010000372.1:0-11106 GCA_035308005.1 Solirubrobacteraceae bacterium | reverse complement strand
CTCGCCGACGAGCCGACCGGCAACCTCGACTCGCGCAACGGCACCGCGATCTTCGCGCTCCTCGAGGAGCTCCACGAAGCCGGCACGACCATCGTCGTCATCACGCACGATCACCAGCTCGCCGCACAGTTTCCGCGCCAGATCGAGATGCTCGACGGGCGGATCGTCGCCGACACCGTCGCGTTCGCGGCCGGCGCGCGGCCACAAAACGTTGCGCCAACCAAAGACCCCCAAAGCGGCGCGGAGAGGAACGGCTGATTCAGATGCGCTGGCGGACAATGCTCCTGGCAATCGCGGTGGCGGCAACGTTCGCCATCGCCGGCTTCGCGGTCGCGACCACGCCGCGCGCACAGGCTCAGGCGGCGCCGACAGGCGACAACGGCACTAGCTCGTGCCCGTCGAGCAACGCCCCGAACGAACTCGTGCTCTCGGGCGGTACGCCGCAGACCGCGCAGCTCGGCAGCGCCTTTTCGAACCCGCTGCAGGTCGCCCTGGCGAACACAAACGGCTGCCCCGTGACGACGAACGTGACCGGCACGGCTGTCACCTTCAGCGCGCCGAGCAGTGGGCCGAGCGCCACGTTTGGCGCGAGCGGCTCGATAGCGCTGACCGTCGGCACCGACGCCACCGGCAGCGCTTCCGTACAGATGGTGGTCGCCGACGACACGGCCGGCGCGTTCACCGTAACGGCAAGTTCTGCCTACGGCAGCGTGTCGTTCTCGCTGACGAACACCGCCGCCGGGATCGCCGCGACGATCACCCCAGTACCGCCGAGTGTCCAGCATGCTTCCGTCGACGGCCGCTACCTGCAACCGCTCGCGGTGCGCGTCCTCGACGCCAGCGGAAACCCGGTCATCGGCGCCACCGTCACCTTCAGTCTCGGCTCAGCCGCCGATGCCGGAGGCGGCGGATCGGCTAGCGCGGCCGGGGCCAGCTTCGACGACGGCACTAGCCAGGCGAGTGAAACGACCAACTCGAGCGGCGTGGCGACCTCGCCCGGCATGCGAGCGAATGCCGCCAGCGGCCCCTTCACCGCGACGGCAAGCGTCCAGCGCGTCACCGAGCCGGCGCGTTTTACGCTCGACAACCGCGCGATCAAGCTTGAGGCGGTCGCTCCGGCTGGGCCACGCGCCAGTACCGCGACGGTCGCCACACGCTACGCCCACCGACTTCAGGCACGGGTTCGAACGGCCTCCGGCAGCCCGGTCCAGGGCGCCGTCGTCACCTTCACGCTCGGCTCGAGCTCAGCCGCTGGCGCTTCGGCCGGCTCCGCTGGGGCGGGCGCCAGCTTCGCCGGCGGATCCACCGTGGCCACCGAGACGACCGGGCCGCGCGGTATCGCGACATCCCCCCGTCTCACAGCGAACGACCACTCAGGGGCGTGGACCGCACAGGCAAGCACCGGCGGCGCCGACGCGTTTGCGCTGTTCCACCTCCACAATCGCGCCGGCGCGCCATCGACGATCACCGCCGGCGTCGGTGCCGTCCAGTCCACCACGACCGGAACGCGTTTTGCGATCCCGCTCTCGGTCACCGTCAGCGACGCTCACGGCAATCCCGCCGCGGGCATCCCGGTCACGTTCCGCGCACCGTCATCTGGATCGGGGGCGACGTTTGCCGGCGGGCGGACGACGGTTACGGTCACGACGAACTCCTCCGGCATCGCAATCGCGCCAGCCACCACCGCCGACAACCAGGCGGGCGGATACGTCGTCACGGCAAACGTCAAGGACGTCCGGCAGGTCGCGTTTGCGCTTGTCAACACGAGCGCATGACCGCCGCCGCCGTCAGCCTCACACCGTCGCGACTGCGCCTCGCAGACCTCGCCCGGCTGGCCAGCATCGGCGTGCGCACGCGCCGGCTTCGCTCGGCGCTGTCGGCGCTCGGGATCGCGATCGGTGTCGCCGCGATCGTCGCGGTGCTCGGGATCTCGTCGTCGAGCCAGGCCGGCCTGCTCAGCGAGATCAACCAGCTCGGCACCAATCTGCTCGACGTCAGCACTGGGCAGAACTTCAGCGGCCAGTCGGTCCCACTGCCGCTGGCCGCGCCGGGCATGATCGGCCGCATCGGCCCGGTCTACGACGTCGCCTATACAGGCGGCATCTCAAACGCCAACGCTTTCCGCAGCCCACTGATCCCGTCGATCAACACCAACGCCCTGAGCGTGGACGCGACCAGCCTCAACCTGCCGGGGGCCGTCGGCACGACCGTCGCCGCTGGTCGCTTCCTCAACGCCGCGACCGCGACCGAGCCGGTTTGCGTGCTCGGCGCCGCGGCTGCGCAGCGCCTCGGGATCGACCGCATCTACCCGGGCGAGCGAATCTGGGTCGGGGGCATATGGCTTTACGTCGTCGGCATCCTCCATCCAGCCGTGCTCGCGCCCGAGATCGACGACTCGGTGCTGATCGGGTTTCCCGCCGCGAAGCACTACCTAAACTACACAAGCTCGAGCGACGGCCATCCGGCGGTCGGCAGCCCGACCGAGATCTACGTCCGCGCCCAGACCGACGAGGTCAACTCCGTCTACAACGTTCTCGCCGCCACGGCCAACCCCGAGAACCCGAGCGAAGTCAACGTCAGCCAACCATCCCAGGCCCTCACAGCCGAGGCCGACGCCAAGGGTGCCTTCAACGGCCTGTTCCTGGGCCTCGGCGCGGTCGCGCTGCTGGTCGGCGCGATCGGCGTCGCGAACATCATGATCATCAGCGTCCTCGAACGGCGCTCGGAAATCGGCCTGCGCCGCGCACTCGGCGCGACCCGCACACAGATTCGGCTCCAGTTCCTCACCGAAGCGATCCTCCTCGCGCTGCTCGGCGGTGCAGCCGGCATCGGCGCCGGCGCGCTCGCCACGGGCGTCTATGCCCATACCAAACACTGGGCGACGGTCATTCCAGCGCTCGCGTGGGGCGGCGGAATCGCCTCCGCGATCCTGATCGGCGCCGTCGCCGGAATCCTTCCGGCCATCCGCGCCGCGCGCCTGTCCCCGACCGACGCCCTACGAACCGCATGAGCGGCCGCGAGACAGCGACGCGGCGGCGACCGTCGTCGCCCACGCCAACCGACGCCGAGGTCATCGACCGGCTCGCGCGGCTGCGGAGCATCCTTCCGCTGCTGGCCACTGACCTCGCAGCTGCGCGACGTCGCGCACACGCGCTCGAAGTCGACAACCGGCGCCTGACGCGCCGCGTTGCCGAGCTTGAGTCGAGGCTCCTGTGCGCCGGCGGGCACGCGCGGAGCGGATCTGACGGGAATCTTGCTCAGCTCGAAGCTGTCGGCCTGAATCGCCCGCGCAGCTGACGATCACGCCTACGCCAAGCGTCCTCAGACGCACCTGATACGACAGCGGGCCAGAGCGCGCCCAGAAATGCCTCGGCGCCCGGTGTCGTGCGTATGCTTGCGACGTTCGCTGTTCTATGTAAGGGGGTCGTGATGGATTTCGCGAAGCTCCGACGCGAGGATTGGATGATCCTCGCTGGAGGCGTTGTGCTGATCATCGGCCTGTTCGCATTCGCGTGGTACAGCTTCGCCGGCTTCACGTTCGCGGCGACGTCGTCGCCGTACGCGATCTGGGGGATCCTCGCCCTGATCGTGGCGATCGTGGTCGTTGCCGACTATGCGCTCGCGCTGTTCAGCCCGCAGACCGTAATTCCGACAACGAAGTACGGCCGCGACCTCACGCGGCTTGGCGCGTGCGCATTGCTCCTCCTGCTGCTGTTCATCAAGTTCCTTGCGCACGTCGGGGACTTCGGGTGGGGCTTCTTCGTCGACGTCATCTTGGCCGGCGTCGTCACGTACGGGGCCTGGGCGATCGTTGCGCGCAGCGCGGCACCGGGTGGAGGACTGGCTGGTCCGGGGGCAGGGCCCGTCGAGTAGCGCAGGCCCGGACGGCTTGAGCGAACACGCCGGCGCCTAACGGCGCCGCGGGTCTGGCTGCTTGCCGCGCCCGCTTGTCAGCCGTAGCGCCTCGGACTGGACTGGCGGGCACCGCGCGTCAATGAGGACGGTGGCCCGCGACACTATCGCGCCGCGGCCTCAAGCGCCTGCGCCAAACGCTCGAGGTCCTCGTGCGTGGTGTGGAGATGCGGCGCGATTCGCAGCGAGCTTCCCCGAACGCTGGCGACAACGCCGCGCTCGCCCAGATCCTCGGCGATCGCCCGCGCCGCCTCCCGCGGCAGGCCTACACCGAGCATGTGCGGCGCTCGCTCTTCGCGAGGCCGTACCGAGTAACCCAGACCGCTCGCGTGATCGGCGATCTGGTCGGTGACGAGTCGCAGCGTCGCCGCCGTCGCCGCGGTCGTCCATGTCAGGAGCTGCTCGGCCGCGGCGATGGCCATCGGCACGAGTCCGAAGTTCGCCCGCGCGCCAACGTCGAAGCGCCGGGCGCCGGGACGGTAGGTGTCCGTGTAATCGACCAGCGCGGCGAAATCCTCGGATCCGGCCCGATTGATCCAGTTCTCCTCGAGCGGCTCACCATCGCGGTAACGCTCGTCGACGTAGAGGCAGCCAACCCCGAGCGGACCGAGCAGCCACTTGTACCCGACGGAAACGACGAAGTCCGGGCGAAGCCGCAGCACGTCGAGCGGCAGCGCTCCGAGCGACTGGCTGGCGTCGATAACGACCGCAGCCCCGACCCGGCGCGCGGCCACGACGATCGAATCGAGATCGACCAACGACCCGTCGGTCCAGTGGACGTTTGGGACCGCGACCACCCGCGTCCGATCGCCAACGAGCGCGATGACAGCGTCAGCCCAGGTCCCGCCCGCGCCATCGCGAGCCGTGAGGAGCTCGGCGCCGGTCCGCTGGCAGAAGCGCCGCCACGTGTAGTTGTTGGACGGATACTCGTCGGCGAGGACGACGACCTGGTCGCCTTCGGTCGCCTCGATGCTGCGTGCGGCGATGGCCAGCCCGTAGCTCGTTGCCGGAACCAGCGCTACAGCATCGAGCTCGACTCCGAGGATCCCGGCATACGCTGCACGCAGCCGCTCGACGTCGGTGAACCAGTCGACCGGAGCGATCCGCCACGGCTCGCCGCGCTGCTCAAGCGCCGCGGCGCCGGCCGCGCGAACCGAGCGCAGCAACAGCGACATGTTCGCCATGTTGAAATACGCCACCTCGCTCGGCACCTCGAAGAGGGGACGCTGCGAACCGATTTCAATCAAGCCGACGCGCTCCCGGTTTTCGGTGGCCACCACTCGCGCTAGCTCGCATCCTAGTTCGGGGATCCGCGCCTCAAGGCCCTAACCCTCGAAGCAACCCGATCCCGGCGAGCAAGCTCCAGGCGACTTAGAGCCGCACGCGGATGAGCTGAACCTGGTTGCGGCCGTAGCCCGCCGCGATCGCGACGATCTCCGGCGCGATCGCCTCAGTGATCGAGAGCGTGCCGTGGAGTGTCGTGCTGATCTGCACGTGGCCGCGACTACCGAAGCTGGTGTCAGTTGTGCCATCGGGGCGGAGCGCAGTGAGCGTCAGCGCGAGCGGGTTACTCAACGGCCCGGTGGCGACGATGGCGTCATGGCCCTCGAGGAGCACTTCGCCGCCAACCTGCAGTCGCGATGAGAACCGGATCGTGGGACCCGCCGGCTGGCCGTCGATTCGGAAGCGGGCGATGAGACCCGTCGCTGACGGTGCCGAAAGCGAGAGATTCTCGGCACAGGGCTTCTGGCCGGTCCCGACCAAGGTGAAGCCCCGGCCGGCGACGTAGAGATCGCCGACGAAGGTATTGAAGCCCAGCGCGCCCCAGAATCGGCGGAGCCGCGCCGCGAACGTCGGCTCGGCGGCTCCCGAGGGCGTGAGCATCGCGGGCGCGACCCCGTAGCAGCCCATGTGTCCGTAGTCGATGTCGGCCAGGATGTCGCCGTTCGGTTCGAGCTCCAGCGACTGGACCCCGGAGTCCTCTCCGGTCGGCAGCGGCGCTCGCCCGCCCGTGCCAAAGCCCTTCTCGATCAGTCCGCGCTTTGAGAGCGCAGCCGCCCAGTTGACGGTGCAGCAGCCGCCGCCGCCGTTGTCTCCGGCGACCACGATCCGGCCTGACGGCTCGGGGAGGATCGCCGTCACCTCCCCGCGAAACGGCATGACGACCCAGCCGTGCGTTCCAAACGTCTGATCCACCGTCCCGCTCGACGTGAGTTCACCCACAGTCCAGTTGCCCCCATACGCGCCGGCGATGATCGCGCCGCCGCCGCCTCTGGGTTCAATTGTGTTGATCCAGACCCCCCGCTCGGGAAAGCCTGGACCACCGCCGTGACGGGCGGGTAGGAGACCGGACGGAATCGTGATCGTCGCGGCGCCGTCGTTCCCGAGCTCGCGGTTGGCCTCGCACGCGGGCGTGATTGAGCGAAGGAGGACGGACCGGCTTCCCGGATAGACGTTGCTGAAGGCGAGCAGCGTGGAGCCGTCCCCCATCGTTGCGCTCGACACGACGGCGTTGTCGGCGCCGGGCACGTTCAGGCTGACGCCCCGCCCGCCGTTGCAGGCCGGGTCCGCAACCTTGGGCTGGACCGTGAAGGCGCCCGGCGGCAAGCCGGATGCCATCGGGACGGCCTGACCCGCCGCGACCGTCCCGAACAGGGCGAGCAAGGCCGCGACGTTCAGCAGTGCCAGAGTACGACGGCGACGCATCGAGCGCAGATCATCGCATCGCCAACAAACGGGTTTCGGCGCCAGATGTGGCCGGCATCCGACAGCACTGGGCAGCGCATCCGACGCTCGCGCGAGGCCGGCGGCCGGCGCCGCACGCTGGAAACGTGAGCGCGAGCCTCAGGCGGTCCGAAGCGCGTCGGTCGGCGAGAGGCGCGCGGCGCGGATCGCGGGCACGATTCCGGCGATCGCGCCGATCAGGATCGCTGCGCCGACACCGCCTCCCCACGCGAGTGCGGGGATCACGGTCGTCCAGTGCTTGGTATGGGCGTAGATCGCGGTGGCGAGCGCGCCCGCGCCGATCCCGGTGGCCCCGCCGATCAGCGCGAGCAGGATCGCCTCCGTCAAGAACTGGGTGCGAATCTGCACCCGCGTAGCGCCTAGGGCGCGGCGCAGGCCGATCTCAGAGCGGCGCTCCAACACGCTGATCACCATGATGTTGGCAACGCCGATCGCGCCGACGAGCAACGCGATGGCGCCGAGCCCGAGGAACAGGCCGTTGAAGGCGCCCTTCGTATCGGCCTCGGCGACGAGCGTTGAGGACGGCTCGGTGACGTCGACCTCGTTCGGGTTCTCAGGGTTCGCGGTAGAGGCGAGGACGTTGTAGACGGCACTGACCTGGTTGGTCTGGGCGCGGACATAGATCTCGGTCGGATTACCGACGGTCGGGTGGCCGTTGACGACGCTCGTGTAGCCGAGGTAGGTCTTGGCGGCCGGGAAGCCGATCAGGACCGAGGCGTCGATCTCGGGGGCAAGCGTCGCCGGCTTGAGGACACCCACGACGTAGAACCACATCCCGCCGACCCAGATCCGCTCGCCGGGGAAGAGCTGGTCGATTCCGAGGCGCCGCGCCGCGGCGGCGCCGAGCACTGCGACCGGCTCCTTCGCGGTCGCGGCGTTGAGGAAGCGGCCCTGCGCGACCGTGGTCCCGACCGCGCCGGGCAGGTTGAGATTGCTTGCGGCGACGCTCAGCGAATTGGTCTCGACCGGCGGGATCAGTGGGCTGCGATAGGCGTTGGCGTTGGTGATCGTGCCGATGTAGGCGACGTCATAGACCGGGGCGATGCGAGCAATCATGCTGGGCGCGCTGAGTGGCAGTGGCACGGGTTGGTTGCTGAAGTTCTGACCGGTACTCACATCCAGGAGGTTGGTGCCGAGCTGGTTGATCTCGCTCAGCAGGCCCGCCTGACTGGACGATGAGATGCCGAGAACCGCGACGATCGCGGCGACGCCGATCGCGATCCCAAGCGCCGACAACGCCGAGCGAAGGCGCCGCGTACGCACGCCGATGCTGGCCAGCCGGGCGAGGTCGCCCGGCCGCAGCCGCGGCGGCGTGAGGCTGAGGACATGTGCACTCATGGTGCGTCGTTGACGAGTGCGAACGCGGTCCTCGGGCCGTGCGCGATCGCTGCGAGCACGATGTAGCCGCCGGGTTCACTGTTCGCGATGAAGGGCGGAGCCACCGCGACGCCGTTCGCGTCGGTCCGCACGGACACGCTCCGGGCGGGCGTGCGGGTCTCGAAGTTGCCGCTTGCGCCGCTCGCAGGCGCGGTGAACGTCACGCGCGCGCCCGAAACCTTGTTCCCGAGCGCGTCGGTGACGGTGACGGCGAGCGCGAGGACGAACCGTGTCCCAACCTGGGCCGACTCGGCTGTCGCGATGCCGGCGGTGATCGAGGCCGGCTTCCCGGCGCGGTTGCTGAGCGTGAAGTGGGCGATGCTGGTTGTCGTCGTCGTGGTGGCGGTCGCGGTGACCGTGCCCGAGGCGCTGCCGGCGGTAATGGACGGCGAGGTTGCGATGCCGTGAATGCCGGTCGTCGCGGTCGCCGTGCTCGTGCCACCTGCAAAGCTCGCGCTGGCGCCCGCACCGGCACCCGCGCCTGCTCCACCGCCGGAGCCGCCGAGCGTGAACGTGATGGTCGCACCGGATTGCGGACTTCCGTTGGCATTGCGAAGGAGGACGCGCAGCGGGTGGCTGTAGCGGTGATCGACGGTCGCAACGCGTTTGGGACCGCCGAACGGGATGAGTCGCTGGCGCTTTCCGGGCAGGTTCTCAAGCGGGAAGCTCGCGGGAACCGACACGTTTCCCACCGTCGCGGTCGCGGTGAAGCGGCCGATCGTTGCGTTGGCGACGAAGTGCGGAGAAGTGGCTACCCCGTTGCTTCCGGTGGTGGCGGTCGCCTGGGCGCTACCGTCGGCAAAGCTCGCGCCCGCGCCTGATGCACCGCCGCCCCCGCCGCCGGCGGCGGCGGCCCCAAGCGTGAAACTCACCGTCGCTCCGGAGACGGGGTTGCCGTTTGCGTCGAGCACCCGCGCCGAGAGCTGCTGCGCGAAATCGCTGTTAACCGCCGCCGACTGAGTGGCGAGGGATAGCGGCGTGATCGTCGCCGGAATCCCGGCGGCGCTGTTCGTCAGCGAGAACGAGACCGATCCGTAGGCGCTGGTCGCGACGACCGCGTAACTGCCCGCAGTCTCGTTCGCGGTGAGCGTCGGCGCCGAGGCGTTCCCGGAGCCGTCCGCGCCAACTGTGACCGTGTTGGCGCCGCTCGTGGCGAAGCTGCCGCTGGCGCCGCTCGAAGGGGCCGTGAAGGTGATCGGCGTGCCGACGACGGACGTCACCGGGCAGCCGTTGGTGTTCGCCAGCGCAACCTGCAGGGGGTTCGAGAACCCGGTGTCAAGCTGCGCCGTCTGCGGCGTCCCGCCACCGAGGGTCAGCTCGTTCGGCGGATTGGAGCTGGGACACGATGGAGGGTCAGCCGCGGCGCGGGAACTGGCGAGCGCGCCTAGGCTCGCGGCGACGACGATCATCGCGGTGACGGCTGCCGCCAGCAGCCAAAGGTTCGTGCCGCGCGCGCGCATCTAGCTGTCCTCCTTGCCCGGCGGGGCGCCGTCATCGCCCGCGCTGCCATCCGGCGCCCCACCGTTTGCCGGACGACTGTCGGCAACCAAGTGCCCGTCGAGCATCTCGATCTGGCGCGGTAGCCTCGCCGCCAGATCACGGTCGTGGGTGATGATCACGATCGTCGCACCGTCCGCGTGCAGCTCCTGCAGCAGTTCGAAGATCGCAGCCCCCGTCGCGGTGTCGAGATTCCCGGTCGGCTCGTCCGCGAGCACGATCGCAGGCGCGCCGACAAGCGCACGCGCGATCGCGACGCGCTGGCGCTCCCCGCCGGACAGCTTGGTGGGCCGAAAGCCAGCCCGATGCGCGAGGCCGACCCGCTCGAGCGCGCGCGCTGCCAGTTCGCGACGATCGGACACCGCGACGCCGGCGTAGAGCAGCCCGTCGGCGACGTTGTCGAGCACGGTCTGATGTTCGGCGAGGAAGAACAACTGGAAGACGAAGCCGATCCTCATCGCGCGTACCACCGATAGCGCGCGGTCGTCGAGGCCGGCGACGTCCAGGCCGACGATCCGCACGGCCCCCGAGCTCGGCGGCTCGAGCGTCCCCATCACGTGAAGCAGCGTGGATTTGCCCGATCCGGACGGCCCGACGATCGCGACGAGCTCGCCGCCGCGGACGCTGAAGCTGACATCGTCGAGCGCGACGACAGGAGGCTCAGCCGGATAGATCTTCGTCACCGCGTCGAGCTCGAGCACCACGTCGGTGCCGCCGTCGATCGGCGCGGGCGGGTCGGGGGCCACGGCAGCGAGGCTCACAAGCCCGGCACGACGACGCGTTGACCGGCAGCAACCTGCGGCCCGGTCACCTGGACCAGGCCGTCGGCGTCGTCGAACAGCCCGGGGCTGACCGCCTCCAGATGATGCACGCCGTTCGCCGCCACCACCTCGACCGAGTAGCCCCCGCCCTCAAGGGCCAGCAGCGCGTCGACGGGCACGACGAGGGCGTTGCTCACGCTGCCGGTCGTGATCGACACGTTGACGGGCGCCTGGTCGAGGTTGCCGATCCCGGCTGGGTCCGTCGGGACAGCGTCGACTGCGATCGTCGGCGGATTCCCGTTCTGGCCGGGCGTCGCGACCGTACTCACGGACGTGATCCGTCCAGGCGTCGTGCGGTCGCTCGGCAGCGTGATCGTTACCGGGTCGCCGGCTCTGACCTGCCCCTCGAGCGCCGGGTCGAGCTGAATCTGGACCTGTCGCGTGGTACCGGTCGCCATCAGCACGGGTCCCGCCACCACGGCTGCGCCGACGACGACCGTGGAAGTCAGCGACGTGACACGGATCGGACCTGGGGCGAATTCGACGGAACCGATAAGGAGCTCCCCACTCGCGAACTCGCTGTGCGCGGCTTGCATTGCCCGGATCGCGGCAGCGGTCGCAGGCGTGAACGCGTCGCCCGCCAGTCCGTGCCCGTAGCCGAGGGCATCGAGGTTCGTGTTCAGCTCGGCCACGTCGGCGCCCGGGGACATACCGGCGACAAACGCCCGCGTCGCGGCAGTCGAGCCGTACAAGAGCAACGCCGGGCCACCGTCGATTGCGAACACGCTCTGCCCACGGCGAACAACTGCGCCAA
>DATGHN010000371.1:0-7705 GCA_035308005.1 Solirubrobacteraceae bacterium | reverse complement strand
CATTGGCGACAGCGGCGAGGTGCAGATCCTTGGCCACCGCGTCGCGGTCGCCAACCCCGAGGGATACGTCGGAGGCGGGGCAGTCGATGCCCTCCTGCGCCCCGAGTCGATTGCTGTCGTGCGCGATACCGCCGGGCCGGGGGAGATCACCGATCGAACGTTCCTGGGCTCAGTGACTCGGCTCGAGGTGACGCTCGACAGCGGCCAGAAGGTACTGGTGGACGCGCACGGCCACGGCGCCGACAGCCCAGAGCCGGGTGAACGCGTCGCTCTGCAGATCCTGGCGCAGTCGGTGACCGTCACCGCCGCTGACACGCGCGAGCCAGAGCTGGCGGCAAGCGAACACGCCTGACGCCCGCAGTTCGCAGCGGCTGAAGTCGCGCGAGCATTGCAGGACGGTGTTCCAGCGCAGGCTCGCTGGGAGCATCGCCCACTGGTCACCGCGCGCCGGCCTCCGAGCGCCTCAAGGCCCGCGGATTCGGCGTCGAAACAGCTAGTGCAATGGCGACCTTCGCGTCAGCCTGGCGCGGGACCCCACGAGCTCAGTGGGCGCGGCGCATGGCGGCGGTCCCGGCGTTTGCCTGGGCCCTCGGGCTCTATCTAGCCGTCTCTGCCGTGGCGATCGGCCACGGCGCTCTGGCCAATCCGTCAGGTATCTGCGCGTGCAGCGCGAGCGGGAACGATCCATCGGCCGCGATGTGGTCGCTGAGTTGGTGGCCGTACGCGCTGTTGCATGGCCTCGATCCGTTCTACACGCATGCGGTGTGGGCGCCGCACGGCGTGTCTGTCGCAGCCGCCGCGACGATCCCGGCGGCCGCAATCGCGCTTTGGCCAATCAGCGCGGCCTTCGGGCCGCTCGTCGCCTACAACGTCCTCGCGATTGCGAGTCCGGTGCTCTGCGGGCTCACGGCGTTCCTTTTGTGCCGGAGGGTGGCTGGAAGAACCGGGCCGGCGTTTGTCGGCGGAATGCTCTTCGCCTTCGGTGGCTATCAGCTCAGCCAGCTGCAGTCGCACCTGAACCTCACCCTTGTCTTCATGCTGCCGCTGCTTGCGCTCCTGGTGGTGCGTCGATTTGCCGGCGAGCTCCGCGGCCGGCGGTTCGTCGTCCTAGCGGCGCTGGCGCTGATCGTGCAGGCACTCCTCTCGACCGAGATCCTGTTCGACGCCGGTCTCGTCGGCGTGCTGGCGGCGATCGTCGCCTACGTGGCCTTCGACGGGCCGCAGCGCTCGCGCGTCACGCGCGTCGCACTCGAGACGGCGGCTGCCGGCGCGCTTGCGGCGCTGGTTCTGCTCCCGTACTTGATCGCGGCGCTCTCGCAGCCGGCCGTCGCCCGACCCGGGAGCCTCTACGGGCTCGATGCGCTGAACCTGGTGATCCCGACGCCGGTCAGCTGGCTCGGCGGTGAGCTCTTCCATCGCGTTTCGGCGACCTTCGAGGCCGGCAACGGCTCGGAGGCCGACGGCTACCTGGGCCTGCCATTGCTGATCATCGCGACCTGGTTCACCGTCAGCTGGTGGCGCCGGCGCCGCGAGGTGCGGGTTCTGGGCGTGCTGCTGGTCCTCGTCGTTCTGCTTGCGCTCGGATCGCCGCTTCGGATCGCTGGCGCGAGCGTGGTCCCACTGCCGTGGCGCTCGCTCCAAGCGTTGCCGCTATTCGACAACATCGTCGCGAGTCGGCTGATGGTCTTTGCCGATCTGATCCTCGCGGTGATCGCGGCGATGTGGCTTGCCGAGCGCAGCCCCCGCCCGGCGTTGCGGTTCCTCGTCGCGGCGCTCAGCGTCGCTTCGGTGATTCCCAACGTGGCTGGCGACTTGTGGACCAGCCGGCCGCCGAACCCGCGACTCTTTGCGTCCGGAATCGAGCGGCGCTATCTCGGCCGCGGCGAGAACGTGCTCGTGATTCCCGTCGCGTGGCTCGGTGACTCGATGCTCTGGCAGGCGGAGAGCGGGTTCTCCTTCTCGATGCCGATCGGCTATCTGTCGTCGGCGTCGCCGACGTCGACGGTCGCCAGCACGGGGATCAGTTGGATCTTCGAAGGCTCTATCGCGGCGGGGCGGATCCCGGAGCAGTACGCCGGCGCCATTGCCGCCTACCTGCATCGCCATCGCGTCCTGTACATCCTCATCGCCCCCGCATATCTCCCAAAATGGAGCATGGTCCTGCCGCGTATCGCCGTACGGGCCACTCGCGCAGGCGGCATGTTGCTGTACACGCTCGCCACTGGCGTTCAGCGCTCTTGATGGTGGGTCGAACCCGACAGCTCTGAACGTCCGGCGGCCTCGCACAGCACTATCCGGCCGCCGTGGGCAGCGAGAGAATCGCCCACATGGGCACGGCTGTCGTGGGGGAGGCCTACGCCGGTCCCCCAAGCAAGGATCCCGGATATGGGCGGCTCCTCGGGCCGTCGCTATTTGCGCTGTTCTTCGGGACCGAAGCGGTTTACTGACGGGGTGGCGACGCTACAGCGCAGCGACCTGATCGACGAGATGCTCGATGTCCGCGGCCGCGACGTCCTCGACGTGGGCTGCGGCGAGGGTTGGCTGGTGCGCCATCTGCGCGGTCGCGGCGGTGGGGGCGTCGTCGGCATTGATCCGCTCGCAGTGGCGATCGATCGCGCGCGGGCGGCGGACGAGATGTTCGCCGACGGCTATCTCGAGGGGTCGGCGTCGGCGCTGCCGATGAAGGACGGCAGCTTCGACATCGTGGTGTTCTTCAACAGCCTCCACCACGTGCCGGAGGACGAACTCGACGTGGCGCTGGACGAGGCCGTTCGCGTCCTGCGCGCAGAGGGGCTGATTTACGTTCAGGAGCCACTGGCGAGGGGTGAGTTCCACGAGCTGATGCTGCCGATCGAGGACGAAACCGCTAGTCGCGCGGCGGCTCAGGCGATGCTCGATCGCGGGATCGCGGGTGGCCGCATCGGTGAGCGCTCACGCCGCGATGCGCTCATTGGCATGACCTTCGAGAACTTCGAGGCGTGGCACGAGCTGATGGTCAGCGTCGAGCCCGCGCGGGAGCGCACGATCGCCGCACACAGCGCGGAGATACATCACACGTTCGCGCGGCTCGGCCAACCAGTCGAGCGCGGCCGCGAGTTCGAGGCCCCCGTCCGTGTCCGGATTCTCACGCCACGATAAGACGCGCCCGGCAGGATTTGAACCTGCGACCTCTCGCTCCGGAGGCGAGCGCTCTATCCCCTGAGCTACGGGCGCGGACGGCGGGACGCGGGGCGCCTCGACCGTCGTGAGCATAGCCGGAGCGCTACCCTCGGCCGAGATGGAGCTCTCCGTGATGTTCGCCGGCACCGCCGGGTCGGTGCCGAGCGCACGACGCGGGATGCCAGCCCTTCTCGTGCGCCGCGGAGCCGAGCGAATCCTGATCGATTGCGGCGAGGGAACGCAGCGCCAGCTCCTCCAGGCGGGAGGCCTGAGCGACGTCACGGACGTCTTCATCACCCACCTGCACGTCGATCACTGGCTCGGGCTGCCGGGGATGCTTCAGACCTTCAGCATGCGCGACCGCGAGCGGCCGCTGACGATCCACGGGCCGGACGGGCTTGACGAGCTGATGCGCTCGCTTCGCCGCGTCTACGGGCGGCTGACGTTTCCGTTAGACGTGGTCGAGCTAGAGGCGGGCGAGTCGGTCCGCCGCGACGATCTCGAGATTCAGGCGATCAACGTGCGCCACCGCGTCCTCGCCTTCGGCTACGTCCTCGCCGAGGACGCGCGTCCGGGGCGCTTCGACGCGGATCTGGCCGAGTCGCTCGGGGTCGCGCCGGGGCCTGACTTCGGCCGCCTGCAACGCGGCGAGGTCGTCGACGGGGTCCATCCCGAGCAGGTGATCGGCCCGGCCCGCGACGGTCGCAAGGTCGTCGTGTCCGGTGACACCGCTCCGTGCGAGACACTCGCGATCGCAGCCCACGGCGCGGACCTTCTGGTCCACGAGGCGACGTTTGGCGAGGAGGACGCCGAGCGTGCGCGCGTGACCGGGCACTCGACGGCCGCGCAGGCCGCTCGGATTGCCGCCGACGCCGAGGTTCGCCTGCTGGCGTTGACCCACATCTCGGCACGCTACGCGGGCCGCGAGCTCCGCGATGAGGCGCGCGCGATCTTCCCGGCGACCGAGCTTCCGCGCGACTACGACACGATCGAGATCCCGCTCTCGGATCGCGGCGAGCCGGAGCTCGTGCGCTTCGGGGACACGCCGAGGCAGCCCATCTGAGCTCGCTGCTAGTCTGCGCGCACATCCTTTAACCGGGTCCTGAGAGGCCAGGAAGGACAGGCAGGTGGACGCAGCTGAGAAGGTCGTGCTCGACCGCGACGGTGTCGCACGCGCGGTCGTTCGGATGGCGCACGAGATCGTCGAGCGCAACACCGCCCCCGATTCGCCGCTCGCGATCGTCGGCATCCACCGCCGCGGCGTCCACATCGCGAGCCGCCTGCACGCCCAGGTCTCCGAGCTCGTGGCGGTGCCTGTCTCGCTTGGCTCGCTCGACATCGCATTCCACCGCGACGACCTCGGCCGCCTCCCGCTCGCGCCGGTCGTCCACGCCACCGCGATCGACTTCGCCCTCGACGCGGCGACCGTCGTGATCGTCGACGACGTGCTCTTCACCGGACGGACCGTGCGCGCGGCGATCGACGCCCTCTTCGAGTACGGCCGCCCGGCGCGCGTCCAGCTCGCCGTACTTGTCGACCGCGGCCACCGCGAGCTGCCGATCCGCCCGGACTACGTCGGCAAGAACCTGCCGACCGCGCTCTCGGAGCGAGTGAACGTGCGTGTCGCCGAGCTCGATGGCACAGACCAGGTGACGATCGGCGTCGTCGCCCAAACGGAGGTGGCCCCGTGAGACATCTGCTCTCGATCGAAGACCTCGACCGCGAGGCGATCGAGCGAATCCTCGACCTGGCGGCAAACTTCGGCGCGGTCGCCGACCGCCCGATCAAGAAGCTCCCATCGCTGCGTGGCCGCCTGGTCATCAACCTCTTCTACGAAGCCTCGACTCGCACCCGCAGCTCCTTCGAGCTTGCCGCGAAGCGCCTCTCGGCCGATGTGCTGAACCTCGTCTCGAGCGGCTCGAGCGTCGAGAAGGGGGAGTCGCTACGCGACACGGTTGCGACCCTCTCGGCCTACGGGCCGGACGCGATCGTGATCCGCTCTCCGCACGCCGGTGCGCCGGGTCTGCTCGCGGGCTGGACGCACGCCGCGGTCGTCAACGCCGGCGACGGCAAGCACCAGCACCCGACGCAGGCACTGCTTGACTGCTACGCGCTGACGCAGCGGCTCGGGTCGCTCGAGGGCAAGAGCATTTGGATCGTCGGCGACCTGCTGCACTCGCGCGTCGCTCGCTCCTGCATCCAGGCCTTCACGATGCTCGGTGCGGATGTCACGGTCGCCGGTCCGCCGACGCTCGTGCCGGATGCCTTCGAGGCGCTTGGGGCGAGCGTTCGCCACTCGCTCGCCGAGATCCGCGGCGCCGACGTGATCTACGCCCTGCGGATGCAACTCGAGCGGATGGGGAGCGGGCAGGTCCCATCGCTTCGCGAGTACGTCGCCCACTTCCAGATCGACTCGCGCCGGCTCGGCCCGCGGCAGTTGCTCATGCACCCGGGCCCGGTGAACCGCGGCATCGAGCTCTCGGGCGAGGTGATCGACTCGCCGCAGTCGCTGATCACAGAGCAGGTCGCGGCGGGCGTCGTCGTCCGCATGGCCGTCCTCTACGAGGTCCTCGCCGGCGCGCCGCAGACACCCGACGAGCAGCAGGCCGCCTCGCGCGAGCTGGAACCGCAGACGGCATGAATGCACTGTCCGCCTCTCCCCGCCCGCCCGCGGAGCTACTGCTGCGCGGCGCGCACCTGCTCGATCCGCGAAGCGGCCTTGACTCGACGCGCGACGTCCTGATCCGCGATGGCAGGATCGCCGAGCTCGCGCCGCCCGGCACGCTCGAGGCTCCTGGCGGAGGGGAGGTCGTGGATGCGGAGGGGCGCCACCTGTTCCCGGCGTTCGTCGACCCGCACGTCCATCTGCGAACGCCGGGCCAGGAGCACAAGGAGGACCTCGACACTGGCACACGCGCCGCGGCCGCCGGCGGCTATTGCGCCGTCGTCGCGATGCCCAACACCGATCCGGTCATCGACCATCCCGCGCTCCTTCGCGGGCTTATCGACGCGGCGGCTCGCGAAGCGCGGATCCCGGTCGGCTTCATGGCGGCGATCAGCCAGGGCCTCGCCGGCGAGCACCTGACCGACATGAGCGCCCTGCGCTCCGCCGGCGCGATCGGCTTCACCGATGACGGCAAGCCCGTCGCCTCGGCCGGGCTGCTGCGCCACGCGCTGCGAAACCAGATCCTCTGCGGCGGCTTCCTTGCCCTGCATGAGGAGGACCCGGCACTCTCACTCGACGGCGTGATGCACGAGGGCACGGTCTCCGTCGAGCTCGGGTTGGCAGGTATCCCGTCGATTTCGGAGTCGACGATGATCGCCCGCGACGCTCAGATCGCCGAGGCCGAGCGGGGGAGGGTCCACTTTCAGCACCTCTCCGCGCGTCGCTCCGTCGAGGCTCTCGCGGAGGCGCGCTCGCGCGGGATTGCCGCCAGCGGCGAGGTAACGCCGCATCACCTGCTGCTGACCGACGAGTCGGTGCGGTCGCTGGATTCGAGTTTCAAGATGAATCCGCCGCTCCGCGGCGAGGATGACCGCGCTGGACTGCTCGACGCGCTTCGCAGCGGGACGATCGAGTTCATCGCAACCGATCACGCGCCGCACTCGCGCGACGAGAAGAACGTGCCCTTCGAGCAGGCGCCGATGGGGACGACCGGCCTAGAGTCGAGCTTCGCGGTGCTCTACACCGAGCTCGTCCTGCCGGGCGTGATCGAGCTCGAGCTGCTCATCGATCGCCTCACCGCGGCGGCCGCGCTGATCGGCATCGAGACTCCCTCGCTCACGCCGGGGAGTACCGCGAACGTCTGCCTGATCGACCTCGCCGCGCAGTGGCGGATCGGCGAGTCCGGCTACGAGAGCCGCTCCTCGAACTGCTGCTTCGCGGGCCGCGAGGTCAGCGGGCGTGTCTTGATGACGGTCGCCGACGGGGCTGTCGCCTACCGCGAGCGGGCATTCGCCGTCAGCGCCGCATGAGCTACGTACTGCTCGAGGACGGGACCCGCTTTGACGGGGAAGGTGTCGGCGCGCCGGAGGCGGTGACGGGCGAGATCGTCTTCAACACGGCGATGTCGGGCTATCAGGAGTCGGTCACCGATCCCTCCTACGCGCGCCAGCTGATCACCTTCACCTACCCCCACATCGGCAACTACGGGGTCAGCGAGGCGGCGATGGAGTCCGACCGCATCCACGCGCGTGCGGTGATCATGCGCGAGGCCCGAAACCACTCGCGCGACGGCGGGCGCGGCTGGCTTGACTGGCTGCGCGCGGAGGGCATCCCCGCCATCACCGGCGTTGACACGCGGGCCCTGGTGCGCCACATCCGCGACGCCGGGTCGATGCGCGGCGGCGTCTTCCCGGCCGACACCGACGAGCGCCGCGCCGCCGAAGCGATCGCCGCGGAGGCGCCGATGAGCGGCCTCGACCTGGTCCGCGAGGTCACGCAGGCGCAGGCCCTAGAGCTCGCGCCGACGAATGGCGAACGCGGCCCGACGATCGCGATGATCGACACGGGCGTGAAGAGCTCGATCGTCACGAGCCTTCGCGC
>DATGHN010000370.1:0-5850 GCA_035308005.1 Solirubrobacteraceae bacterium | reverse complement strand
TGCCAGCCGATCAGGGCGGTCAGCGACGCGGCGCGCGAGCCGGTCAGGGACCCGAGGCCGACGGCGATCACGCACAGCACGGCCTCTGCGAGGCAGACCCAGAGGACCGAGTCGATGATGTAGCTCGCGCTCGGGGCCGCCAGGTCGCCGTTGAGTCCGACGCCGGCTGCGATCGAGATTCCGAGCGCCACGAAACAGAGCCCCATCGTGATGATCAACGCCGCGGGGACGCGTACGGCGAACAGCCACAACCGCTCGCGGCCGGTCACGACGACGTCGCGGAAGACGCCGCTGGCGAGATCCGTGGTGCCGGCTTCGGTGCCGATCAGGATCGCCGACAGCGCGCCGAAAAAGACCGACAGGAGAACCGTCGCGCGGTTGAAGTTGTCGACCCCGCCCGCCGGCCCGTAGCGGCTCGGCTGGGCGACGTGCTGGATCTCCGAGATCCCAAAGTAGAGGAGGATCACGCCGATCGTGAAGAAGGCCGAGATGCCGACGATCGAGCGCCGCCGCCAGACCTTGATCAGTTCGGCGCGGACCATCTGGATGAAGATCGTCGTCGTCATGCCACGCTCTGCAGTCGCGATGTGACCTCGAGGAAGCGCTCCTCCAGGGTGCTGCGCACGGGCTCCAGGCGCGACACCGAGATGCCGGCCTCGACCAGCAATGTATTCAGCTCGGCCGCGACGTCGGCGGCGCGCAGCGTCAGTCGCAAACCGCCCGGCTCGCGCTCGGCGTCCAGCACGGTGTCGGAACCGGCGAGCAGCTCCAGCGCCCGGTCGTTGTCGTCGCACTCGATGATCAGCTCGGCGCGGCGGCCGCGCGCGAGGTCGGCGATCGGCCCGGCGCTGACGATCCGGCCGGCGTCGATGATCGCCGCCGCCTCGCAGGTCTTCTCGACCTCATCGAGCAGGTGCGAGGAGAGGAAGACCGTGCGCCCCTCGGCTATGAACGCGCGGATCATCTGGCGAAACTCGAGGATCCCGGCCGGATCGAGGCCGTTGGTCGGCTCGTCGAGGATCAGCAGCTCGGGGTCTGCAAGCAAGCAGCGCGCGACGCCGAGGCGCTGGCGCATCCCCTGCGAGTAGCGCGACACGAGCTCGTTCGCGCGCTCCGTCAGCCCGACGCGCTCGATCGCGCCGTCGATGCGAGCGAACGTCTCCGGGCCGCGGACGGCGGCGAGCATGTGCAGGTTCTGAATGCCGGTGAGGTGGCGGTGGAAGTTGGGTTCCTCGACGATCGCCCCCACGCGTGACAGCGCCTCGCGGCGACGCTCCGGCACGGCGAGGCCGCGGAGGTGCATCGTCCCGGCATCCGGTAGCGTCAGGCCGAGCAGCATCCTGATCGTCGTCGTCTTGCCGGCGCCGTTGTGGCCGAGGAAGCCATAGGCGCAGCCGCGCGGAACGCTGAGCGAAACGCCGTCGACGGCGACGCGCTGGCCAAAGCGCTTCGTCAGCCCGCTTGTCTCGATGATCGCCTCGCTACTCATCGCAACGAAGTCTGCAGCCTTGCGGGCCGGTTGTCATCGGGCCCGCGGGTGATCGCGTGCTCCCGCCCGCGGTGGAGTGATCCGTGTCCCATCCGCCGTCAGACGGAGGCGCCGGGAGCAATCAGGCCGCTTTCGTAGGCCAGGACCACTGCCTGCACGCGGTCGCGCAGCCCGAGCTTCATGAGGACGTTCGAGACGTGTGTCTTGACGGTCGCGTCGCCGACGACGAGGAGCTCGGCGATCTCCGCGTTGCTGAGCCCGCGCGCGAGCAGCTCGAAGACCTCGCGTTCGCGCTCGGTCAGTTCGCCGAAGGTAGCGGGCGCGGTCGTAGCGCTCGCCGGAAGCCGGCGCCCGACGCGGTCGAGCAGCCGCCGGGTGACGGCGGGTGACAGGAGCGCGTCGCCGGCCGCGATCACCCGCACGGCATGAACCAGCTCCTCGGTGGGGACGTCCTTGAGGATGAAGCCGCTGGCCCCGGCGCGCAGGGCGTCGATGATGTAGTCATCGAGGCCGAACGTCGTGAGGATCAGGACTCGGTGCCCCGTCAGTCGCCGCGTCGCCTCGATCCCGTCGAGGACCGGCATCCGGATGTCCATCAGCACGATGTCGGGGCTGAGGAGCCGCGCCATCTCGACCGCCGCGGCGCCGTCGCCGGCCTCGCCCACCACCTCCATGTCGCCCTGGGCCTCGAGCACGGCGCGGAAGCCCGCGCGCATCAGCGGCTGGTCGTCGGCGATCAGCAGGCGCAGCTTGGCGGCGCTCACAGCGGGAGCACCGCGCGGACCGACCAGCCGCCGGTCCGTGCGCGACCGGTCTCGAGCGTGCCGCCGAACAGCGCGACTCGCTCGCGCATGCCGACAAGGCCATGACCGGCGCCGCCGTCGGCGACTGCTCCGGCGCCGTCGTCGACCACGGTCAGCTCGAGCGCGTCGAGCGCGTAACGCACGCTGATGTCGGTCCGCCGAGCCCGCGAATGCCTGACGACGTTCGTCAGCGCTTCTTGGACGATCCGGTAGGCGGACAGGTCGACGCCCGCCGGAAGGGGCCGCGGTTCCCCCTCGACGGCCAGCGCGACGTCAAGCCCGGTGTCGCGCGCGCGCTCGATCAGGCTCGGGACGTCACGGATGCCCGGCGCGGGCGCGAGCTCCGGACCCTCGTCGCTCTCGGGGCGAAGCACGCCGAGCATGCGGTGCATCTCGGTCAGCGCGTCGCGGCCGATGGTCGCGATTCGTGTGCCGGCCTCGTCGCGTTCGGCGCCTTCGAGCGCGCCGAGCGCCTGGGCCTGCACGACCATCAGGCTGACGCCGTGCGCGACGACGTCGTGGAGCTCGCGCGCGATGCGAACGCGCTCATCGGCGACGGCGTGCTCGGTCAAAAGCTGCTGTTCGCGTTCGAGCTGGTTGGCGCGATCCTGAAGCGAGGCGATGTACGCGCGCCGCGCGGCCAGATACAGGCCGGCGGCGACCGCCATGCCGGCGGCGACAGCGCGCGAGAGCAGCGGCTGGTATGTCGTGACCGCCGGGCTGTGCAGCGCATAGCTGCCGAGCAGGGCGCCGACGCTGAGGACGGCGCCCGCGGCAACGCCGCGGCGGTCGCAGCGCAGCGCGACGTTGAACGTGGCGACCAGCAGCGGCAGCACCGTCGCCGCGCCATCGCCGGCTGCCAGCGCGATGATCGCGATCGCGACCAGCACCGTAAAGGCGTGCCGGCCGCGCACCGCGAGTGCCGCGAGCGCTATGCCGGCGGCCGCGAGGCTCAAGGCAGTCGCCTTGTCAAAGCGCGGGCTGTGGTCGTGCCCGGCGAACACGATCGCGATCACGGCGACGGCCGCAAGCACCGCCAAGAGGCCTGCCTCGGCCGCTCGGCTGAGGAGTATGCGCGGCACGTAGGAAGGGTAGTCCCACGGGGGCGCACGGCGCATCGCCCGTACGGCGGAGCGCGCGCTCACCCGAGCGGCGGAGCGCGAGCCGCCGCTATGGTTGCGTCCGTGTCAGACGGTGTCAGCACGAAGCTGAGCGAGCTCGACGAGTCGCGCGTGCACCTCGACGTCGAGGTTTCACCCGAGGAGCTCACGCGCGCGCTCGAAGCGGCCGCTTCAAAGCTCGGTCGCGACCTGCGGCTGCCGGGCTTTCGCAAGGGCAAGGTGCCGGCGCCGGTCGTGCTCGGCCGCCTCGGCCGCGAGGCCGTGCTCGACGAGGCCGTTCGCGATCGTCTCGGCCGCTGGTATGCGGCGGCGATCCGCGAGGCGGCGGTTACGACGGTCGGGGAGCCCGAGCTGTCGCTCGGCGAGATGCCCCCCGACGGCGAGCCGCTTCAGTTCACGATCGAAATAGGCGTGCGGCCGGTTGCGAAGATCGCGAACTGGCGCGGCATCGAGGTCGCGCGCCGCGAGCCGGCCGTCGATGAGGCCGATGTCGAGCGCCAGATCGAGCAGGTGCGCGAGCGCCTCGCGCGCCTCGAGCCGGTCGAGCGGGCGGCCGCGCAGGGCGACTTCCTTGTCATCGATTACAGAGGGACGATCGACGGCGAGCCGATCGCGGGTGGAGAGGCCCGTGCGCAGCTGATCGAGCTCGGCGGTGGCAACCTCATCCCGGGCTTCGAGGAAGGGCTGACGGGCGCGGGTGCCGGTGAGGAGCGCAAGCTCGATCTGCGCTTTCCCGACGACTACGGCGCCGCCGAGCTCGCCGGCCGCGATGCGGTGTTTGAGATCACGATCGGTGAGGTGCGCGAGAAGGTCCTGCCCGAGCTCGACGATGACTTCGCGCTCGACGCCGCCGGTTTCGACACGCTCGAGGAGCTCCGCGAGGACGTCCGGGCGAAGCTCCGCGAGGCCGACGAGGCCGCCGTCGAGCGGGAGTTCCGCGAGGCGGTCATCGACGCGGCGGCCGAGGCCGCGGACGTCTCGGTTCCAGAGGCTCTCGCGCACGCGCGCGCGCGCGAGGCGTGGGACGACCGCCTGCACGCCCTCTCGCATCGCGGCGTCAGCAAGGAGGCGTTCCTTCAGATCGCCGGCGCGACCGAGGAGGAGATGATCGAGGGCGCCCGCCCGAGCGCCGAGCGGGCGCTGCGCGCGGAAGCCGTGATCGCCGCGATCGTCGCAGAGGAGGGAATCGAGCCGACCGACGATGAGCTGCTCGAATCGCTCGAGCGCGCCAGCGAGCCCGGCGAGGGCGGACGCGCCGAGGACCCGCGCAAGCTGCTGACGCAACTGCGCCGCGCGGGTCGCCTCGAGGAGCTCCGCGCCGACGTCGCCTCGCAGCGCGCTCTCGACCTGCTCGTATCCGCGGCGGTGGCGATCAGCCCCGAGCGGGCCGCCGCGCGCGAGAAGCTCTGGACGCCCGGCTCCTGAAGCCGCCAGAGCGGCTCACACCCCTTGGTAGACTGGCCTTGGAGGCGGTGCTGCTTTGCACTTGCCGGGAGGAATCGAGCCGGGCAAGCGAAACAAAGCGAGGACCATGAGCCCACTGATCCCGATGGTTGTCGAGCAAACCTCGCGCGGCGAGCGTGCGTTTGACATCTACAGCCGCCTGCTGAACGAGCGGATCATCTTTCTGGGCACGCCGATCGACGACCAGATCGCCAACCTGATCGTCGCCCAGCTTTTGCACCTGGAGAGCGAAGACCCCGAAAAGGACATCTCGCTCTACATCAACTCGCCGGGCGGCTCCGTGTATGCGGGTCTCGCGATCTACGACACGATGCAGTTCGTCAAGCCCGACGTCCAGACGATCTGCGTCGGCATCGCGATGTCGATGGGGGCGCTGCTGCTCGCCGGCGGAAAGCACGGCAAGCGCATGGCTCTGCCCAACGCCAAGATCCTGATCCACCAGGTCAGCTCGAGCTTCCAGGGGCAGGCGACGGATATCGAGATCCACGCCCGCGAGATCATCGACGTCCGCCGCCGCCTCGATGAGATCATCGCCAAGCACACCGGCAAGCCGGTCGAGGAGGTCAAGACCGACACCGAGCGCGACTACTTCATGAGCTCGGAGGAGGCAACCGCCTACGGCATCATCGACCGGGTGATCACCGAGCATTGAGATGGCCAGGCCGACGGATTCCAACGAGCAGCTCCTGTGCAGTTTCTGCGGAAAGTCCCAGCGGCAGGTAAAGAAGCTGATCGCCGGTCCCGGCGTCTACATCTGCGACGAATGCATCGATCTCTGTAACGAGATCATCGACGAGGAACTCGTCGCCCCGCCGAGCTTCGACATCTCCGATCTCCCCAAGCCGCGGGAGATCTACGACGTTCTCGACGAGTACGTCGTCGGCCAGGAGAACGCCAAGCGCACGCTCTCGGTCGCCGTCTATAACCATTACAAGCGCGTCCAGATGATGGCCGCCGACGACGCCGAGATCGA
>DATGHN010000369.1:0-29538 GCA_035308005.1 Solirubrobacteraceae bacterium | reverse complement strand
GTTGGGACCCGAGTAGACGACGTCGAGTCGGGCGTCCAACAGCGTCACGTTCGCCTGCGAGCGCCGTCGCAGCGCGGCGACCGCGGCCTCGACTTCGCTTGCGTCGAGGTGTCCCGTTGTCGGGTCGGCCGTGATCTCGCTGAACTCGGTGTGCGAGGAGTTGAGCGCGGTCACGACCGACGCTTCGCCGTCGTGGCGCAGGCGCTGCTCCAACGGCGAGAGCAGCGCGAGCGCCGCCACCGCGAGCGTCACGGCGCTCGACAGGAGCAGCGCTCCTAGCAGTCGCGGACGCAGTCCCACGCGCGCTCACTGCTCCTGCTGGAACCGGTACCCGGCCCCACGCACCGTCAGGATCAGCCGCGGCTCCTCCGGGCGCTCCTCGAGCTTCTCGCGCAGGTGCCGGATGTGGACGTCGATCGCACGCGGGTCGCGGTAGGCCGAGTCGCCCCAGATCGCACGCAGGAGTTCCTGGCGGTTGAACAGCCGCCCCGGCTCGTTCATCAGACAGGCCAGCAGCTCGAACTCCGAGAAGGTGAGGCGCACCGGTACTCCTGAAAGCGTCACCTCGCGCTGGCCTCGGTCGAGCGTCACAGGCCCGCATTCGACACGCTCCCCGCCCATCGAGCGCGGCCCGGACCGGCGCAGCACCGCGCGGATCCGGCTGCGAAGCTCGGCGAGCCCGAAGGGCTTGGTGACGTAGTCGTCGGCGCCGGCCTCGAGGCCCTGGACCGCGTCGGCTTCGCTGTCGAGCGCGGTCAGCATGATGATCGGGACGACGTTGCGGCGTGCGCGGAGCGTCCTGCATACGTCGTAGCCGTTCGGGCCCTGCCCGAGCGCGACGTCGAGCAGCACGACGTCGAACGAGTCGGAGCCCGCGGCCTCGATCGCGGCGTTGCCGTCGGCCACAGCGAGGACGGTATGCCCCTCGCGTGTGAACGAGTGCGTCAGCGTGTCGCGCAGCGACGCCTCGTCGTCGACGACGAGGATCGAGAGGCTGGGAGAGCTCGGCTGACTGTTACTCACGGCCTACGAAGCTAGCGGGTCCGCAATAGATAGAGGACGCCCGCGTGGGGGAGGCCGGCAAGCAGCGAAACGTCGCGGCCGTGCGCGCGCACCCACGCCGCTCCCACCGAGCACCCCGGCAGCAGCGATGCCGTCGCACCGTGTCCGCAGCCGCCGTCAAGGACGGCGAAGCGCAGTTGGCCGCTCGCAACAAGTGCGCGCAGGCGCGCAACGGGCAGCAGTTCGTGCTGGTTATAGGAGGTGAGCGAGAGGATCGGGCGGCGGTCGGCGACGATCAGCGCTCCGACCTCGGTCGGGTCGGCGGCCGCGAACTCGTAGCGGGCGCCGGGAGCGTGGCCGGCGATGTAGGAGCCGATGTCGCTCACGTAGGCGCTGCTCAGCGCACCGGTCCGCCCGCTGTCGAACTCGTGGTTTGAGATCAGGCTCGCGTCGACCTGGATCGGGAGCGCAAGCGCGGCAAGCGCGAGACCTGCCGCGATCAGCGGCGGTCGCACGCGCTCGGCCGTCACGAGAAGCCCCACGCAGGCGACGATCGCCCCGGCCGCCGTGAGACGCCAGGCGGTGCTCGAGCCATCCAGCAGCCAGCGTCCGTAGAGGGCCAGGCCCACGGCGCCGGCGACCGTGAAGATCCGCTGCCAGACGCCGTCGCGAAGCGCCCAGGCGCAGCCGATTCCGGCGGCGGCGGCGACCGCCGGCGTGAAGGCCTCGGTGTAGCGGGGATGTAGGCGCGCCATCGCGCTGAACAGAACGACCCCGATCAAAAGCCACAAAAGCAGCGCCGCGCCAAACGCGCGCTCGATCTCGTCATCAGGCCCGCGCGGGCGCGCGACCGCCCACAGGAGCGCCGGAATGCCGAGAACGAGCGCCAAAAGCAGCACGAATCCGAGGCGCAGGCCCGACAGCGGCCCATTGTGGTCGAACAGGCGAAGCACCGCGGGCGCGCCGATCGGCACCGCCGATCGCGCGACCTCGCTGTCGTTGGCCGGCGTGAGCTGGCTCGGCGAGAGCTGGGCGCTCAGCGCGGGCTGCGTGGATGCGCCGGCGATCCGGTCGTAGCCGTTGAAGACGAAGGCGGCGTTCCAGGCGCTGCCGTCGGTCGAGCCGATCGCATAGGGTCGCTGTGAGGCTGGAACGAGCAGCGTCATCGTCAGCCAGCCGAGCGCGACGACGAGGAGGACCGCGCTGCTCGCGGCAAGGCGCGCAAGGCGGCGTTCACGGCACGTGAGCAGCCCGAACAGCAGCAGCGCCGGCAACGCAACGAGGCCCTCGAACAGCTTGACCTCGAAGGCGAGCCCCATCGCGGCCGCCGCGAGCAGGCACCAGCGAAGGCGCTGCTCGCCGGTTGCGAAGCGAACGAGCGACCACAGCGCGATCACGCTGAGCAGCATCGAGACCGAGTCCATCGTGTCGCTGCGCGCGGTCAGCACGGCGATCGGTAGGACGGCGAGGGCCACTCCAGATGCGATCCCGGCAGCCAGTCCGAACACGCGGCGCACTGCGTCGAAGAGCACCAACGCGCCGGCCGTCCCGGCGATCGCCGGTGGAAGCTTGAGGGCAAACGAGGTGAAGCCCAGCAGCTGTGTGCTGAGCACCTGAAGCCACAGATCGAGCGGTGGCTTGTCCACCGCGAGGCTCCCGCCCGGGTCGTACGCGCCGAGCAGGAAATTGTGCAGCGACAGCGGCATGCTGCGAACAGCCGCGTCGTAGAAAGGATCGCTTGGAACCGCGCTGAGCGACCACAGTCGCAGGACCGCCGCGAGTCCCGCGAGCAGGAACAGGGCGCAGATCGCGGGTAGCTGGCGCGGCGCGCGCGACCGCGCTTGAGAGGAAGCCACGGCCACGGGGAGGCGCATGATCGCACGGCTGCCACGCCGCTTGCGCAGTGCTTCGACTAGGCTCGCCTGCGTGAGCGAGGAAGCCGCCGGTCCCGCCGAGCCGCAGCCGTGCAGCGCCTGTCGAGGCGTCGGCACGGTCGTGTCGAACCTCGGTGGCGAGCCGCACGAGCGGCCCTGCCCGTGGTGTGACGGGCACGGCCTGTTCCTTCGCGATCACGACGCTCAGGCGCGCTGGCGAGCCGAGAGCGGCGGCGGCGAAGCGAGCTGAACAGGCGCTGCGGTCCCCCGGAAGGATCGCTGCAAACGCTCAAGTTTCCAAAGGTCTGAGTCGATACGTCTGGCAAGGAAGGCCAGCACCGAAGGGTGACTGTGGTCGTGTGTGGCGCTGGCGCCGATTCATACATCACTCGGATCCAGGAGGATTCAATGCTGTACAAGCTGCGCCAGCGCGCTGAGGATGAGCGAGGGTTCACCCTCATCGAACTGCTGGTCGTGATTCTGATCATCGGCATTCTTGCCGCGATCGCGATTCCGTCTTTCATCAACCAGAAGGGCAAGGCTTCGGACGCCGCTGCGAAGGAGCTTGCGCACACCGCGCAGGTGGCGATCGAGACGTGCGGTACCGACAACAACGGCACCTACAACGTCGCTGCCTGCAACACACCGACGGCTCTCGTTGCCTATGAGGCCACGATTCAGACCGCTTCCGGTAACGGAAACGCCTGGCTGTCGGGTGTGACGACACCGGTCGGCGGTGGTTACACCGTGACGACGACGTCGACGACGGGCGACACTTACAGCATCCTTCGCTCGTCTACCGGCGCGATCACCCGAAGCTGTACGAATGCATCGGGCCAGACGGCCTGTCCGTCGACGCTCACCTGGTAACGGGACAGCAAGTTTGATCCCTACGCGGGGCGGCCGGTTTCCGGCCGCCCCGCATTTTTTTGCGCGCCGTCAGCTGCCGATAGGAATGAGTAGATGCCGGCATCGCTCGCCATCGTTTTCACGGCTCTGCTCGGAGCGCTCATCGGCTCCTTCCTGAACGTCGTGATCCATCGCCTGCCGAGGGGCGAGTCGCTCGTCGCGCCCGGCTCGCACTGCCCGGCCTGCGACAGCGCGGTGAAGCCCTATGACAACGTGCCAGTGATGGCGTGGCTCTGGCTACGCGGGCGCTGCCGCGCGTGCCGGGCGGCGATCTCGCCGCGCTATCCGCTCGTTGAGGCGGCCACTGCCGCCCTGTGCGTGGGGGTTCTGATCGCGCATTCGAGCGCCGGGGCGATCGCGCTGGGAATGCTGACGGTGCTCGTGCTCGTGCCGGTCGCACTGATCGACCTCGAGCATCACGTGATCCCGAATCGGATCACCGCCCCCGCTGCTGTCCTCGCCGTGGCCCTTGGCTCGGCGCTCGATCCTTCGCACGAGCTCGCGCGGTTGATTGCAGCCGCCGCCGCGGGCGGCTTCTTCTTAGTGGCGGCGATTGCCTCCCCGCGCGGCATGGGCATGGGCGACGTCAAGCTCGCCGCCCTGCTCGGCCTGCTGCTCGGCTCGGCGGTCGCGCCGGCCCTGCTGATCGCGCTCGTCGCCGGCGTTCTGATCGGGCTGATCGTCCTGTCTCGCCGGCCCGTCGGCGAGCGGCGCGCAACAGGCGTTCCGTTCGGCCCGTTCATGGCGCTGGGAGGCCTCACGGCCGTCTACGCCGGCCACGCAATTCTTGCTGCGTATCTCCACGGCCTTTGAGGAATTTCCTAATGACCTCTCGTCAAACGGTCGATGAGTTCCTGGGCAGAGAACGACTCTCCGCCGCCTCGCCGTCAACAGAAAATGCTCGAATTCCTCAAACAGCCGGTGTCGCTCAAGCGGCCGAACTTCAAGCGCTCGAGCGCTCCGGAGGCGCAGAGCGCTCCCGAGGTGCAGAGCGCTCCCGAGGCTCCGAGCGCTCCCGACGCCGCGAGTGGTCTACGTCGCTCGGTGAGCTTCAAGCGCCCGCGCGCACCGAAGCTCCCGACGCGCTCAAAGTCCTCGGGGCTCGGTAAGCCCAGCGGCCTCAAGAAGCCGATTGGCCTGAAGAAGCCGGGCGGTCTGAAGAAGCCGGGCGGTCTGAAGAAGCCCGCCGGTCTCGGCAAGCCCGTCGGCGTCAAGAAGCCGAGCGGCCTCAACAGGCAGGTCTCGTTCAAGCAGCTCGCGTCGCTGCGCGTTCCCTCGGCAGGCTCGCTGCTCTCTGGCGGCGCTCCGCGGCCGGGTCGCGGGCGCCCCCTCGTCGGCCTTGAGATCGAGCCCGGTCAGCTGATCGCCGCTCAGAGCCGCGTCAACGGCCACGTCGTCGTGGAGCGCGCCGCCGGCAAGCCGATCCCCGCGAACATCGTCCGCGATGGCGAGGTCAGCGACGTCGCCGCTCTGACGACTGCGCTCGAAGAGCTTTTCGACGGCAGCGGCCTCGACCGGCGTGTCCGGATTGGGATCGCAAACCAGCGCATCGTCATGCGCCAGATGGAGCTGCCACCGATCACCGATCCCAAAGAGCTCCAGAACGCCGTCTACTTCCAGGCACAGGACGAGATCCCGATGCCGATCGACAGCGTCGTCCTGGATTTCCACACGCTTGGACTCGCCGACACGCCCCAGGGCCCGCGTATGCAGGTTCTTCTCGTTGCCGCTCGCCGCGACATGGTCGAGCGCATGCTCGAGGCGGCTCGTGCCGCTGGACTGCGGCCGGAGGGCGTCGATCTCGCAGCGTTCGGAATGATCCGCGCGCTGCGCCCGCTCGACGCCGTCGCAGGCGAGCAGGTTCTCTACCTCTCGGTCGGCGGTCTCACCAACCTCGCGATCGCGAGCGGCGCCACCTGCCAGTTCACGCGCGTGATCACGACCGGCATCGAGCACGTCGTCGCCGAGGTCGCCGCGAACGCCGGCGTGCCGCTCGCCGATGCGCGGCGCCTTGTCGCCGGCGTCGGGGCGGAGGCCGCCGCGCCCGCCGGCGAGCCGGGCACGAGCTCAACTCTTGCGCCGCCCGCAAGCTCCACGGTCGCGCCGGGCACTGACCACGACGGAATCGCGCGCGCTGCTCTGTCGGATGGCATTCGCCGGATCGCTGCCGAGGTTCGCAATTCACTCGATTTCCACCTCGCCTCAGCTCACGGCGTCGGCGCGGTCACACGCGCGGTACTGACCGGTCCCGCACTCGACGTCCCGGGCTTCGACGTGGCACTGGGCCGCGAGCTCGGTTTGACGCTCGATCGCGGCGCGGTCGAGGTTGCCAACGAGGCAACCGCCGGCCACGTCCCGATGAGCCGGCTCGCCGTCGCGGCCGGTCTGTCGGTCACGGAGGGCCCGCAGTGAGGGCCGTAAACCTCATCCCTGCTGAACAGCGCCGCGGCGCCGGTGGCATCGGCGGCCGCTCGGGGGGGATCGTCTACGTCCTCACCGGTGGCCTTGCGCTGCTCGTCCTGCTTGGCGTCGTCTATGCCCTTGCCGTGCACAGCGTCGCCGACAAGAAGGGCCAGCTCGCGTCGCTCACCGAGCAGGTCACCGAGACCCAGGCGCAGGCGCAGGTCCTGCAGCCCTACATCGCCGTCGCCGCGCTGAGCCAGTCGAGCACGTCGCAGGTCGTGGCGCTCGCCAAGTCACGCTTCGACTGGCCGAACGCGATGCGCCAGCTCGCCCTGGCACTCCCCGCGGACGTCACCTTCATCTCCTTCACGGGCGCGACCGCGGATGCGTCGACGGTGGCGGCCGGCACGGCGTCATCCTCGACTGGGAACGGCGGCACGGACTTCACGATCACCGGGTGCGCGGCGACGCAGCGCGAAATCGCCGCCGTTCTCATCAACCTCACGAGTGTTCCGGATGTGACCAACGTGTCGCTCGACCAGACCATCGAGGTCAAACGCGTCAACGGCAAGGTCCCGAGCTCGGGCGTTGAGGCTGCGCAGGGCAGCTGCCCAGATGTGAGCTTCCAGCTGACGCTGACGTACTCGGGCGACTACACGATCAACGACAGTGGCAAGCCTTCGCAGGCCGAGACGCTGTCGGCGCCGACGGGCTCGACGCCAGTCACATCGACCAGCCAGCAGACGACGGGGGTGTCCCAGTGAGCGCGCGCGATCGCCTCGTAGTGGCTGTCATCGCCGCGGTCCTGGTCGCCGGAGGCTTCTGGGTTGTGCTTGTCTCGCCGGAGCGTGCGAAGGTCGGCTCGCTGCAGACGCAGATCGGCACGGAGCGAGCCGCGTTGACAAGCGCCCAGTCGGCGCTCACCAGCGCGCGCGGAGCCGCCGCGGGATACGTCTCGCACGTTCACCAGATCAGCACGGTCAAGGTTGCCGTGCCAACCAGCCCTGCCGAAGCGGCGTTGATCAAGACAATCACCCATTTCGCGGGCACAGCCGTCGATTTCAAGCAGCTCGACGTCGGCACGAGCGGTGCATCCGCAGCCGGGCCCGCATCACTTAGCTTGACATTCACCTTTTTGGCCAATTACGGCAACCTGCAGAGCTTCCTGGCGAACATCGACGCGCTGACCAGCACCAACGGCGATGTCCTGAGCGCCAAGGGTCGCCTGTTCACGATCGAGTCGGTGTCGCTGGTTCCCGACACCAAGGGCGGCACCAAGGCGACCGTGATCGCCGAGGTTTATCAGCAGTCCGCTCCAGTGGTGGGTGCGACCGGCGCGACCGGGACTGCCACGCCGACCACTCCCGCTACGACCACCGCTCCGGTCACGGTTCCGACGACGTCCGGAGGTGCACAGTGAATTTCTTCTCGACACTTCGCGCGGACCTCAGCGAGCGCCAGATCCTCCCAGCCGTCGTCGTCCTCGCGGTCCTCGTCGTTGCGATCCCGCTTGGCGCAACGTTCGCACTGAGTGGCGTCAGCACGACGCCTCCGGCGCCGCTGTCCCCGATAAACGTGAAGCTCGCGAAGGGCGTGGCGCCGCCGGCTCAGGAGCTGGACGTGCTCTCGACTCCGCCGCCGCTCAATTACCACAAGCGGCCCGGGCCGGAACCCAACCCGTTCCGCGAGCAGGTCGCCGGCGCGGGCAACTCGGCCGGCAGCGGGGCCAAGGTCACGACGACCACGACCACGCCGAAGACGACCACGACCACGCCGAAGACGACCACCACGCCGAAGCGCACCACGCCGAAGACGACCACCACGCCGAGGAGCACCACGACTCCTCCGACGAAGAAGACCCCGAGCTCGTCCAAGCAGACGTCTAACACCAGCCCGTCGAGCGGTTCAAAGACGACGACCCCGAATTCCACCGCGACCGCCTCGCCGACCACCGGACCGTCGTCGTTGCGCGCCGACCAGGCTTATCTAGTGAACATCGACACCAAGGACGCCAAGGGCACGCACGCACTGACCAACGTCGTCAGGCTCGCCCCGCTGCCTGCCGCGCAGTCACCCGAGCTTATCTACCTCGGTGTGGTGAACGGCGGCAGGAAGGCAGCCTTCCTCTTCACCAACGCGGTGAAGGTGTCGGCGCAGGGCGGTAGCAGCCTGACGTGCCTGCCCAGCCTCGACAACTGCCAGATCGTCGAGCTCTCGCCGGGACAGGGCATGAGTCTGGCGCCGACGTCCAACACGGCGCTCATTGCGACCTTCACCTTCGAGCTGATGTCGATCTCCGCTCAGACCTTCCCGAGTGCCGGCGATGCTCTCGCAGCCCGCGACGCCGTCTCGACGACCGGGCAGGCGCTGCTTCCGCTCTCAACTTCGACGGCGCTCCAGACTCTGCGCTTCGACGACAAGGTCGGTGCGCTGGTCAAGCAGTCGCCTCCGACCGCCGGCTCCACGGGGACGACCGGTTCGACAGGCTCGACCGGCTCGACCGGCGGGTACTCGCAGGGTGGCAACTCCGAGCGGTTCCCGCGCGGCATCACGTTCACGCTGCGCGTGGCACGCTGAATAGACTCAGCGCCCCATGGCGCTGCTTCGCCTGATCACCGCGGGTGAGTCGCACGGCCCCGGGCTGACCTGCATCCTCGAAGGGCTGCCCGCCGGAATCGTGCTCGACCGCGACGCGATCAACTCCGACATGGCCCGCCGTCAGCTGGGTCACGGCCGCGGTGGGCGGATGAAGATCGAGCGCGACAGCGCCGAGCCGACGGCCGGGGTGCGCCACGGGCGGACGCTGGGCTCGCCGATCGCCCTGAGCGTCGCAAACCGTGACTTCGCCAACTGGGAGGAGCGGATGAATCCCTGGCCGGTCGACGCGCCGCTCGAGGAGGTGCACCTCCCGCGACCCGGCCACGCCGACCTTGCGGGTGTCCGCAAGTACGGCCTGAGCGACGTACGCGACGTCCTCGAGCGCGCGAGCGCGCGCGAGACGGCGGCGCGCGTCGCGGGCGGGGCGCTCTGCAGGGCCTTCCTGCGCGCGGTGGGCGTCGAAGTCGTCTCGCACGTCGTGCAGATCGGCTCTGTGCGGGCGGCCGAGCGCACTGAGCCGCTCGCACTCGAGGCGTTCGCGGCTGTCGACGACTCGCCGGTACGCTGCCTTGATGGCGCGGCGTCGGCGGCGATGGTCGCGCATATCGACGAACAGCGAAAGGCGAACGAGTCCCTGGGCGGGGTCTTCGAAGTGCGCGCGTACGGACTCGACGTCGGCCTCGGCTCGCACGTCTCCTGGGAGGAGCGGCTTGACGGGCGGCTGGCGTCCGCGCTGTGCTCGATCCAGGCTGTCAAGGGCGTGGCCCTCGGCGAGGGATTCGCGCTGGCAGGCATGCCCGGCTCGAAAGCCCACGACGAGATCTTTCACTCGCCTGAGCGCGGCTACTACCGCGAGACCAATCGCGCCGGCGGGCTCGAGGGCGGAATGACCAACGGCGAGACGCTCGTCGTAAGCGCCGCGATGAAGCCGCTCCCGACGCTCACGAAGCCGCTTCGGTCGGTCGACATTGCGACGCGCGAGCCCGCGCAGGCGCTGCGCGAGCGCACCGACTCCTGCACGGTGCCCGCCGCCGGCGTGGTCGGCGAGGCGATGGTCGCCTTCGTGCTTGCCGACGCCTACCGGCGCAAGTTTGGCGGCGATCACATCGACGACGTACACGCGGCGCTCGAGGCATACCGGGCGCGAATCCGGTGAGGCCCCGCGGCGCGATCGTTCTGATCGGCTTCATGGGGGCCGGCAAGACGACCGCCGCCCTCCAGCTCGCCGCCGAGCGGGCGCTGCGGGCGGTCGATGCCGATCAGCTGATCGAGGAGCGCGCCGGGTTGCCGATCGCGGAGATCTTCGAACGCGACGGCGAAGCTGCGTTTCGCGCGCTCGAGGAGCAGGTCGTCTGCGAGCTGCTCGAGCGCTCCGCGAGCGGCGACGTCGTCTCACTCAGCGGCGGCGCGGTCACCTCGGAGCGGATCCGCGCGGCGCTCGCTAAGCACATCGTCGTCTGGCTGGAGGTCTCACCCGAGCTCGCCTGGCGACGCGTCGGTGGCGGCGACCGCCCGCTGGCGGTCGATCGCACCGACTTCGGCGAGCGCCACGACGCGCGTCTGCCGCTCTATAGCGCTGCAGCGGATGCATTCATTCCGGCGAGCGTCGTGCGCTCCTCGATCGGCCGGGTGCACGATGCGGTCGCCGCGCTGCGCCACGCGCCGGCCGGGACGCGGCTTGTCTGGGCGCTGAGTGCGTCGGGCGAATACCCGGTGTATGTGGGGCGCGGGCTGATCGGCTCGGCGCTCTGGCCGATCGATTCGCCCTCGCGGCGCTTCTGCGTCACCGATCGCAATGTCGCGGGCCTGTGGCTCGAGGCGGCCGGCCCTTTCGAGCACTCGCTCGTCGTGGAAGCCGGCGAGCCATCGAAGACGCTCGCTACCGCGGAGGAGGTCTGGAGCGGCCTGGCGTCGGCGGGCATGACCCGCGGCGACCATCTCGCCGCCCTCGGTGGCGGCGTCGTCGGCGACCTCGCCGGTTTCTGTGCCGCCACATATCAGCGTGGCGTCCCGGTCGTCCAGGTGCCGACGACGCTCGCCGCTCAGGTCGACTCCGCCTACGGCGGCAAGACCGGCGTGGACATCGCCGCGGGCAAGAACTACGTTGGCGCCTACCACCAGCCAGCCGGCGTGATCGCCGACTTGGCGACGCTTGAAACGCTGCCGCCGGCGGAGCTGGCGGCCGGGTACGCGGAGGTCATCAAGACTGCCCTCGTCGCCGGCGACAGCCTCTGGGAGCGAATCGCCGCCGACGAGCCGATCGACGAGGACGTGATCCTCGACTGCGCGCGCACCAAGCTCGCGATCGTCGCTGACGATGAGCGCGACGGTGGACGCCGCCAGGTGCTCAACCTCGGCCACACCGTCGGTCACGCGATCGAGACGGTCACCGGCTACAGCCGCTATCGCCACGGCGAGGCGGTCGCGCTCGGCCTGCTGGCCGCCCTCGAGATGTCAGGCAAGGTGGCGCTGCGCGAGCAGGTCGCTGAGCTCTTGCGCGTGCACGGGCTGCCGACGCACGCCGACGGCGTCGATGCGGTCGCTGTGGCGCAGGCTACGAGGCGCGACAAGAAGCGCCTTGGCGATAGCGTGCCGTTCGTGCTGGTGGACGCCCCCGGATCGGTTCGCCACGGCGCGTCGGTCAGCGACGCGGAGCTTGACGCCGCGCTGAAGGCTCTTTGCCGATGAGTCCCGTCCGAAACCGGGTCGAGGTGCTCCACGGCGTCAACATGGACATGCTCGGCCGCCGCGATGCCACCCATTACGGGACGGTGACGCTCGCCGAGCTCGAACGGCGGATCACCCAGTACGGCCTCGAGCTGGAGCTCGAAGTGCACTGCTTTCAGACGAACTCCGAGGCCGACTTCGTCAAGCGCCTGCACGCGCTTCCCGCGCGCGCCGACGGAATCCTGATCAACCCGGGCGCGTGGACGCATTATGCATGGGCGATCCACGACGCCCTCGAGATTGCGGGGCTGCCGGCCGTCGAGGTGCACCTTTCGGCGATTGAGGAGCGCGAGAGCTGGCGAAGCGTGTCGGTGGTGCGCGACCTCGTGCTAGCTTGCGTCAGCGGTCAGGGCGTGGAGGGCTATCGGGAGGCGCTGGTGAGACTGAGCAAGGAGCTTGACGGGTGAGCGCGGACCGGCCGGGCCGGCTTGGCGAGCTGATCGCCGGCGAGGAGCTCGACGCGCTGATCGTCGAAGGCGCCGCGAACCTGCGCTGGCTGACGGGCTACACCGGCTCGAGCGGGCTGGCGCTGATGCGCGCCGACGGAACGGGCGTCTTCTACACCGACTTCCGCTACGAGACGCAGGCGGCGGAGGAGGTCCACGCGGCCTTCTCGCGCGAGATCGTGACCGACGAGCTGCCCGACGCGCTGGGCGGCGATCTGAGCTCGGGGCGCGTCGGCTTCGACGATGCGACGATGAGCGTCCGCCGCCACGCGAAGATCGGCGAGCTCGCCGAGGCGGGTGTCGAGCTCGTCGCGGCGGCGGGGCTGCCCGAGCGGTTGCGAGCCGTGAAAGACGAGACCGAGATCGCCTCGATAGCCGCCGCCGCGTCGCTCGTCGATGAGATCTACCGATGGCTGTTCGAGCAGCCCCTCGCGGGTCGCACCGAACGCGAGCTGGCTGTCGCGCTCGAGCATCAGATGCGCGTCCTCGGAGCGAGCGGACCGAGCTTCGACTCGATCGTCGCTGCAGGCGCGCACGCTGCGCTGCCGCACGCCCAGCCGCGCGACGTCGCGATCGAGGTTGGGAGCCTCGTGACCTTCGACATCGGCGCGAAGCTCGACGGGTACTGCTCCGACTGCACGCGCACGGTCGCCGTCGGCGAGCCCGGCGAGCTTGCTCGCGAGGTTTATGGCGTCGTGCTCGCGGCGCAGCTCGCGGGCCTCGCGGCGGTCCGGCCCGGAACGCGCGGGAGCGAGGCGGACGCCGCCGCGCGCACGGTGATCGAGGACGCCGGCTACGGCGAGCGCTTTGGTCACGGCCTCGGTCATGGTGTCGGTATCGACATCCACGAGGCGCCGCGGCTGACCCGTCTGCACGGCGAGGACGAGCTCGTCGAGGCCAACGTCGTGACAGTCGAACCCGGGGTGTATCTGCCGGGGAGCCTCGGCGTGCGCATCGAGGACCTCGTTGTCGTTCGCGACGGCGACGCCGAGATTCTCAGCGGCTTTACGAAGGAGCTACTGGTACTCGCCTGAGGCCGCGGGCTCCGGCAAACGCCGGCAGCACCGCGCGGAGGCTGTAGATCCGTACCGCCATGACCCCGAGCGCCAGCGTCGATGGGACAATGAAGGCCCAGGCCAGCGCATCCTGGCTGAGGTAGGGCGGCAGGTACCAGAAGTCCAAGACGACGGCAACGGTCGCGAGGATCGCCGCGAGCGGGAAGCGCCTAACTACGCTCAGCTCCCAGGCCGCCAGCGCGGTGATGAACGGCAGCGGGTAGTAGACGGTGTCCCATGGATCAAGCCAGCAGCGCACGAGCAAGAGCAGCGCGAGCAGAAGCAGCGCGTCGCCACGGCTCGTGCGGCGTCGAAATGCGGCCAAGGTCAGTGGCAGCGCGGAGGCGATGATCAGCGCGTGCGCGCGGTTGCCGAGCCAACTCGGCGGGAGGCGGAAGGCGCGTGGGATGTAGATCCCCGCGTGGGGGTTCCAGTCGCCGTGGCGCGCGAACAGCCAGAAGATCTGCCAGGGGTAGAAGATCGTTCCCGACGGGACTGCGAGGCGCCCGCTCGTAGCGGTCGCGCTGACCGGCGTGGCGAGAACGATCGGCACGAGGAGCGCGGCCGCGACGGCGCCCGCCATCGCCAAGATGCGAAGCCGCCCAGACGGTGCCGCGATGAGGACGGGCCCGACGGCGAGCAGCGCCCACTCCTTGTTTGCGATCGCGAGGCCGAGCGCGAGCGCGGACCAATTGATCCGTCCGCGCTGCGCAAGCAGGACGGCGGCCACGCAGAGCGCCGCTCCGAGGAGCTCCTCCGGGTGGCCCAGCTGCAGGGCGCGGTAGGTGATCGGGTTTGCGGCACACAGCGCGACGCCCGCCAGCGCCGCCGCGATCCGGCCGCCGGCGCGGCGCAGGTCGATCGCGAGCCAGACTCCAAGCAGCCCGAGCGCGAGGAGGCAGGGAAGCGCGGCGAATCGGTAGATCGACTCGATGTGTGCGCCCAGCAGGCTGGCCGGCAAGGCGAACGGCGCCCGCAGGAGCAGCGACGGGCCGTACGCGGGGGCTCGTGTGAGGAACGCCGTGATGTGGCCGTGCAGCAGCGCCGAGAGCGAGGCCCACGCCTCCGTGCCGAAGTCGTGGCCGGCCGCGTCCCACGTGAACCCCCAGACGACGACAAGGCTCACGGCGGAAACGGCGACGCTCAGCAGCGCCGCCTCGCGGCGCAGGCGCGAAGGTTCGATTGACCGGGCCCTCACAACTCTCGTATCGGCCTTCCCAAACGGGCCCTTGAACCGCGCCGGCCCGCGTCGTGCATGCTGCTCGCATGCCGAGCTTCGGAATCTCGATCTGCGCGCTCACGGCGGTGCAGGCGGCCGTCGTCCTCCTGCCTGCGCGACGCGACCTCACGCCGCTCACGCGGCTGCGAAGCGGCTGGTGGGCGGCGCTACCGGCGCTCTCGGTCGTCGCGTTCGTGTTCGGCGTTCGCGCCGCCGCCGGCGTGGCGACCGGTTTGACCTACGTTGCGCTGATCGCCGTGCCGCCGCTTGCTGCGCTGGCCCTCGCGGGACTGATGCGGGGCGCTCGGCCGTCGTACGTCGTACTGGCTGCGGCGCTGTTCGCGCTCGCCTGGGCCGACCGCGGCGGGCTGGTGGGAGAGTCGGCGGGCGTGGTACTCGACGCCCTCTCGTGCGTGTCGCTCGCCGTACTGCTGGTGGCCGTCAGTCCGCGCGCGCTCGTCAAGGCCGGGATCGTCGCGATGGCGGCGGTCGACGTCTGGCTAACCGCTTCCGATCTGCTCGGCCCGCCGAACAATGCGGTGAACGCGGTGGTTCCGCCGGCGCATCTCCCGCAGCTTCAGAGTGCTGTCTTCGGCTCGGCGGTGGTCGGCTACGGCGATCTGTTCATCGCCGCGCTGCTGGGGGCCCTGCTCGCGTCGCAGGCGCGCTCGGCGTTTGGCGGTGCGGCGCTCACGCTGGCAGTCGGTCTGGCGCTCGACCTGCTGTTCCTGGTCGTCAGCGAGCTGCCGGCGACCGTGCCCGTGGCAGTGGCGCTGATCGTGCTCGAGTTGCGCGGTCGCGCTAAGTTGCGTGGCGCCCGCGCCCCACACCAAGGAGATCGAAAATGGCATACATCAAGCCGCCGACGGTAACCAGCAAGATCTTCAACCCGCTCGCGATGCGCTTTGGCATCGGCGGCTCCGTGACCCTTGCGGTCCCGCGGCGCAGCAGCGGCACGACGCAGCGCGTACCTGTGGTTCCGATCGAGCACGCCGGCACCCGCTACGTGGTCTCGGCGCGGGGTGAGGCGCAGTGGGTCAAGAACACGCGCAGCGCGGGCAGCCTCGAGCTGCGCGAGAAGGGCCACGCGCAGCGCTACAACGCGGTCGAGGTCCCGGTCGACGAGCGCGGCCCGATCATCGAGGCTTACCGGGCAAAGGCCGGCCGAGCCGTGGCGCCTTACTGGAAGCGCTTGCCGGAGGCCGCCGACCATCCGGTCTTCCGCCTCGAGGTCTAGCCGATCCGCTCCCAGCTGATCAGCGTCATCCCGTAGGGGGTTGGGCCACCGAGCTCGAGCCGGTTCCCGTCAAGGCGGCAGCTGCGCAGCTGATCGCGCCCCTCGAAGTTTGGAAACCAGGCCCCCTCGACGTGGTGGGTCACGGTGCCCGCCACGGCGTCGACGCTGAAGGTGCCGAAGTAGCCGACGTAGCCGCGCCAGGCCGCCACGGCCTCGCCGTCGCTTGCGGCGAGGTTGTCCTCACTTCCGAAGCGCGTTCGGTCCGAGCGCACTAGCTGCGCAGACATGCGGCCGTTTGACTCGTAGAGCAGCTGCCCCGTTGGGTCCTGACCGAACGGGTAGGAGACGACGCCAGCCTCATCGGTCGACTCGATCGAGACGAGACGCCACGCCCCGACCAGCACGGCCAGCGAGAGTTCGGTCACCGACGGGAATCTAGTAAAGCCGCCGCAGAAATCGCGGTCGGCTAGCTTGAAGTCGACCCCGACAGAAAGGCAAGCATGACCACGCTCGTGCTGTTTGAGGCAGACGCGCTCGCCGGAAAGGCGGAGGAGTTGACCACGCTCTTCGAGGAGGTCCTGGTGGACACGCGCGCGTACGACGGTTGCGAGGGCGTCACCGTGCATCGGGATCAGGATGCGCCGGATCGCCTCGTGCTACTCGAGCGCTGGGTGTCGCGCCCGCACTACGAGGCATACCTCCAGTGGCGGGCCGAGCAGGGCGATCCACGACTCGCTGCGCTGCTCACGGAGCCACCGTCGATTCGCTTTCTGGACGACGTGCAGGCGCAGGGACCTACATTTCGGGGGCGAGCATGGGCGGGCTGCGAGCCGCAGCGAGCCACCCGGGTGCTCGAGCCGACGCCGAGCGCATGAGGTCCGTGACTTCGGATGGTGTCAGCGCCGGGTCCAAGCGCCGTGGCGCCCCGACGGCGGATCGGTTGGCGTGTGCTAGTCCTTGTCATCCAAGGACACGCGACGCGTGGACGCTTGATGCAAGGAGGAGACACACCCATGCCGAGGCTACGTCGTTCACCGGCCGCGCTGGCAGTCGCCGGCGCCGCCCTATTCCTTTCCGCCGCCGGCGCAGCGTGGGCGGCCACCGACGGGCCGGGGCATGACCAGACGGCGAGCGTCAGCAAGGCCAAGCCACACACGCATCGAGGACCGCGGGGGCGACGCGGACCACAGGGCCCCCAGGGGCTACCCGGGTCCGCCGGCACACCGGGTGCACCGGGAGCGGCCGGACCATCCGACGGCTACATCGCGCGGGTGGCGACAGCCACTTCGCTGCCTCCAGGCACCGCTACCGCTGTTGTGCAGCTCACGCTCCCGACGGGTGGTGCGTACGTCATCACGGCAGCGACCGAACTCGGGGGCGCGGGCACGTCCGGGGGTCTCGTCGACTGCACGCTCCTCGAAGGAACAAACCCGATTGGTGGCGGATCGGCGGACTTGCCGACCCAGGCCGCCTTCGCCGCCACGATCACTCTGACTGGCGCCAGCTCCGGTGGCACGATCAGCCTGAGCTGCGTCCCTGACAACGCTGCGCAGGCGCGCAACAACGTCGTCACGGCGATCAAGGTCGGCACCCTGCATACCCCCCAGTAGGGCGACCCGCCGGGGTGCGTTCTCGGCGCAGCTCCGCGTCGCGCCGCGCCCCCTGCGTGTCAGCCCGGCCGTCGCGATCGAGCCGCCGCGGCGCCCTGCCGTATCGGTGCCGCGGGTCGGGGCGGGTAGTCTTGAGGCCCACCAGAGGAGCTTGGCCCCGTTGAGCGTCAGCACCAATCAGTTCAAGAACGGCAACCACATCGACGTCGACGGCGTCGTCTTCAAGATCATCGAGTTCCAGCACGTCAAGCCGGGCAAGGGCGGGGCGTTCGTGCGCACGAAGCTGCGCCGTGCCACCGATGGAGCGGTGATCGATCGCACGTTCCGAGCCGGAGAGAAGTTCCGGGCCGTGCGCACCGAGGCGCGCAAGATGCAGTTCCTCTACTCCGAGCGCGGCGGGGCGCACTTCATGGACCTCTCCTCCTACGAGCAGCTCGAGATCCCCGAGGCGAGCGTCGGATCGGCGCTGCAGTGGACTCGGCCGAACGACGAGGTGGACGTCCTCTTCATCGACGGGGAGCCGGTCGATCTCCAGCTCCCCAGCGCCGTCGATCTCGCCGTCACCGATACCGAGCCGGGCCTTCGCGGGGACACCGCCTCAGGCGGCGGCAGCAAACCGGCGACACTCGAGACCGGGGCCACGGTGGCGGTCCCGCTGTTCGTCAACATCGGCGACCGCGTCCGCGTCGACACGCGCACCGGGGACTACGTCTCGCGCGCATGATCTGAACGCCGTTGCGCCGCAGCACTCAACGTCGGGCCGCGGTGATCGCGGCCTACCAGCACGATCTCACCGGGCGCCCACTCGAGGAGACGCTTGGCCGCTCCCCGAGTGCGTTCACGGCGGCGCTGGCGGCGCAGGCCGTGGAACGCGCTCCCGAGCTCGACGAGCTGATCGGCCGCCACGCCCACGGCTGGACCGTGACGCGCATCGCGCCGCTTGAACGCAACATCCTGCGCGTGGCGCTTGTCGAGATGCTCCATCCCGGGGCAGTTCCCGGTGCCGAGGCGATCTCGCCGGAGGGAGCGATCGACGAAGCCGTTGAGAGTGCGAAGACATTCTGTGCGGCCGACGCCGCAGGCTTCGTCAACGGCGTCCTCGACGCGATTCTCCGCGAGGTGCGCGAGAATGGCGGCGATGAGCACGCCTGAGGACCGCCTCGACGCTCTGATCTCGCGTCTCGAGCGAGCCGGCGAACAGCTTCGAAGCGGGGAGCTGTCAGCCGACGCCGCCGCCACTCTCGTCGAAGAGTGCGCTGCGCTCGCGGGCGAGGTCAGCGGCGAGCTCGAACGACGCGCCCGCGCGAGCGCCGAGGAATCGGCCGGCGCGCAGGGCAGCCTGCTGTAGTGGGCTACCCGGATCACCTGCGCGCGCAGGTCGACGACTACCTCGCCGAGGTCCGCTTCACACGCGACGCCGACCTTGGCGGCCTCGAGGAGGCGATGCGCTACTCGCTGCTCGCGCCGGGTAAGCGGATCCGCCCCGTGCTCGCGCTTTCAACGGCGCTGGCCGTCGGTCGCGACCCGGCTCAGGTTCTGCCGCTTGCGGCGGGGATCGAGTTGATCCACACCTACTCCCTCATCCACGACGACCTCCCGGCGATGGACGACGACGATTTGCGCCGCGGCCGCCCGACCTGCCACGTGGCCTTCGGCGACAACGTCGCGATCCTGGCCGGCGACGCCCTAGCCGCCGAGGCGCTGCTCCACATCGTCGCCCATCAGGCCGGTGAACCGGCTGCGCTGCTCCGCACGATCGGACATCTGGCGGGCGCCACGGGGGTAGACGGGATGGTCGGCGGCCAGTATCTAGACGTGACTGAGCGGGCGCCAGAGGGTCCAGAGGGGCTGCGCCGGCTGCACGCGCTAAAGACCGGTCGCCTGATCGCCGCCTCGGTCGAATGCGTGCTCGAGCTTTTCCCCGCGCCGGAACCTGAGACAATCTTCTTCGGCCGTTTTGCTTCGGAGCTTGGTGTGCTCTTTCAGATCGTTGACGACATCCTTGACGTGACAGGCACAGACGCGGCACTCGGCAAGCCCAGTGGCAGCGACGAGCGCCACGGCAAGCGCACCTACGTCTCCGAGCATGGTCTCGAGCACGCCCGCGAGCTCGCGACGCTCTCGCACGCGGCGGCTCGCGAGGCGCTCGCCGGCGCGGCGCGGGGCGGAGCGGCCGAGCTCGAGCAGATCACTGACTTCATCTACACGAGGACCTCTTGAGCGCCGAGCCCTCAAAGCGCTTCCTCGACTCGATAAACGGCCCCCGCGACCTGCGCGGCCTGAGCGAGGATGACCTCACGCGCCTGGCGCAGGAGGTCCGCGAGCACATCATCGAGACGGTCGGGGAGATCGGCGGCCACTTCGGAGCAAACCTCGGGACCTGCGAACTGGCGGTTGCCCTGCACTCGCTGCTTGACTCACCGCGCGACAAGATCCTCTGGGACGTCGGACACCAGGCCTACCCGCACAAGGTGCTGACGGGCCGCCGCGACCAGCTGGCCACGATTCGCCGCTACGGCGGCCTGGCCCCGTTCTGCTCGATCGCCGAGTCTGAGCACGACATCATGGGTGCAGGCCACGCCTCCACGTCGATCGGGTACGCCGTCGGCATCAAGGAGGCGATGCGGGCGCGCGGCGACATCGACGCCGGCCGCGTCGTCGCCGTGATCGGCGATGGAGCGATGACCGGCGGCGTCGCCTTCGAGGCGATTCACCAGGCGGGCGGCCTCGGCACGCCGATCGTCGTGATCCTCAACGACAACGGCATGTCGATCGCGCCCAACGTCGGTGCGCTGTCGCGGTCCTTCAACCGCGTCCGCTTGAACCCGCGGCTTTGGCATGCGCGCGAGGACATCGAGGGGGGACTCACCAAGCTTCCGGCCGGGATCGGTGCCGCATTCGAGCGCTTCGGTCCCCACATCAAGGAGTCGATCAAGGCGTTCGCCGCTCCGGGACTGGTCTGGGAGGAGCTCGACTGGGCCTACGTGGGCGTGATCGACGGGCACGATGTGCGCGCCCTGCGGGCCGCGATCCGCGACGCGCTCGCGGCCCAGCGTCCGGTCGTCGTGCACATTGCGACCGTCAAGGGGAAGGGCTTCGGACCTGCGGAGAACGGCGGTCTCGAGGGGATGGAGAAGTGGCATGCCGCCAAGCCCCACTCGATCTCCGGTGGCGAGGTCGTCAAGCCCTCGAGCAAGGGTCTCCCGCCGCCGCCTCCGCAATACACGACGGTGTTCGGCGAGGCGCTCGTGAGGGAGTGCCGCAGCGATGCGCGCGTCATCGGGATTACGGCGGCGATGAACTCGGGAACCGGACTGAACATCCTCCAGGCCGCGATGCCCGAGCGCTACTTCGACGTCGGCATCGCCGAACAGCAGGCGGTGCTGTTCGCCGCCGGGCTCGCGCTCGAGGGCGCCCGTCCTGTCGCGGCGATCTATTCGACCTTCCTGCAGCGCGCCTACGACCAGATCGTGCACGACGTCTGCCTCCAGCAGCTGCCCGTCGTCTTCGCGATGGATCGCGCCGGGCTCGTCGGCGACGACGGTCCTACGCACCACGGCGTCTTCGACATCCCCTACATGCGCTGCCTGCCGAACATGGTGTTGATGGCGCCGCGCGACGAGTCGATGCTCGTCCACATGCTCCACACCGCGCTCGCCCACGACGGCCCAAGCGCTCTGCGTTACCCGCGCGGGGAGGCGGTCGGCGTGCCGATACCCGGCCTTCCCGAGGTGATTGCGATCGGGACGGGGGAGATCCTTCGCGAAGCACCCGACTCCGAGGGCGAGCGCTCCGGGCGTGTGGCGTTGATCGGCTACGGAACCGGGGTCGGCAAAGCGCTCGGCGCCGCCGCGCTGCTTGAGGTAGACGGAATCGAGGCGACCGTCGCCGACGCGCGCTTCGCAAAGCCGATCGACAGCGGTCTGATCGTTCAGCTCGCGACCGAGCACGAGCTGCTCGTGACCGTTGAGGAGGGCGTGCTCGGCGGCGGCTTCGGGAGCGCAGTCTGGGAGACGCTCAATGAGGCGGGTGGCGCCCCGACGCGGATCCTTCGCGTCGGCGTCCCTGACCGCTACATCGCGCACGGTGCGCCGAAGCTCTTGCACGAGGAGATCGGCTACACGGCGGAGCGGATCGCCGACCGGATCCGCTCGGCGATCGACCATCCGAGCGCGACCTTCGCCGGGCGGTAGCCGCCGGGGCGCGAGCGCCAGTTCCGATGCCTTCGAAGATGCGGCTCGACGCTCTGCTAGCGCAGCGCGGCCTGTTTGAGTCGCGCACGCGCGCCGCGGCATCCGTGCTGGCGGGCGAGGTGCGCATCGGATCGGTCGGCGAGCGGGCGACGAAGCCGGGCGCGCTGGTGGCTACCGACCTGGAGGTGCACGTCGATGAAGCGCCGCGTTTCGTCTCGCGCGGCGGCATCAAGCTCGCCAACGCACTCGCGGCGAGTGGCCTCGAAGTCGACGGCCGCCAGTGTCTCGACGTCGGCGCGTCCACGGGCGGCTTCACCGACTGCCTGCTCCAGGCGGGCGCGGCGGCCGTGACGGCGCTCGACGTCGCCTACGGCGAGCTGAGCTGGCGTCTTCGCGGCGACCCGCGCGTGACCGTCATCGAACGCTTCAATGCGCGCGAGCTGCACCACGGCGCGCTTCCCTACGCTCCCGACCTGATCGTGGCCGACGTCTCGTTCATCTCGCTACGCCTGCTGCTGGGACCGATGCTTGCCTGCGCGGCGAAGCGCTTCGACGCGCTGCTACTAGTCAAGCCGCAGTTTGAGGCCGGACGCGAGGCGGTCGGGCGCGGTGGCGTCGTCCGCGACGCCGCGCTGCGACGCAGTGCGATGGTCGACGTCGCTCGAGCCGCCGCCGCGCACGGAGCGTCGGTACGTGGCTTCTTCCCGTCCGGCCTGCCGGGGCCGAAGGGCAACATCGAGACCTTCGTGTGCCTCGCCGAGAGCGGTCGCGGCGGCGTCGAGGATCTCGAAGCGCTGGCGCTCGAGGCCGATCCCGAATGAGCGTGCGCGCGATCACGCTGCTCAGCCACGGCCGCCCGGCGGAGACCGCCGGCCCGCTGCGCGAGCTCGCCGAGATCTGCGCGGCCGCCGGCGCCGAGCTCCGCCTTGACGAGGAGGAATCGGCGAAGCACGCGGCTCTCTCGGGAACGCCGGGCCTCGCGTTCTCGCAGGAGGCTCGGGCAGATATCGACCTGTGCGTGGCGCTCGGCGGCGACGGGACGATTCTGCGAGCCCTGCGCTCCTATGCGCGCAGTGACGTGCCGGTGTTCGCAGTCAACTTCGGCGAGGTCGGCTTCCTCGCGACAGTCGAGCCGGAGGAGATGCGGGCGGGCTTCGAGCGGGCGCTCGCAGGCACGCTCGACGTTCTGCGCCTTCCCGCGATCGAGCTCGGCGGCTCGGCGGGCGAGCATGTCGCGATCAACGACGTGTCGGTGCACCGCGGTGTCGGCGGTCGCGTCGCGCAGCTCTCCTACGCTGTCGGCGGCGAGGAGGTTGGCAGCGTGCGCTGCGACGGTCTCGTTGTGGCGACGCCCGCGGGCTCGACGGGTTACAACCTCGCCAACGGCGGGCCGGTCATGGCCTGGGGAGTGGCGGGCATGGTCGTCTCCTTCATCGCGCCGCACTCCCTGAGCGCACGGGCGCTCGTGATCGCGCCCGACGATGAGCTGTCGCTTCACAACAGCTCTCACGAACCCCTCCTGGTGTCGGTGGACGGTCGGCCGGTCGGCGAGCTGGGTCCCGCCCAGACGCTCGTCGCGCGGTTTGCGCAGGACGTTGCGACACTCGCGCAGAGCGACGGATCGAGCTTCTATCTGCGCTTGCGCGAGAAGTTCGGACGCCTGTCCCGCTGAGTCTGTTCCGTCCCCGCTCGCTGGTAGACCCTGTGCGATGCTCCTCGAGCTGTCCGTACAGAACCTTCTGCTGATCGAGCAGGCGCGCCTCGAGCTCTCAGGCGGCCTCAACGTGATCACAGGGGAGACCGGCGCCGGAAAAACGGTTCTGGCGCACGCCCTCGACCTTCTCCTCGGCGGCCGCGCCCGCCCTGGCATCGTGCGGCCCGGGGCGAACGAGGCCTATGTCGAGGGGGTTTTCGAGATCCCGGCCGGGATGCGCCGCGAGAGTCTGCCGGATGACGCCGGCGAACTCGTCCTGGCCCGCCGCGTCGGCGCCGATGGGCGAACGCGCGCCTACCTCGGCGGACGCTCGATCCAGCTCGCCGAGCTTCGCGAGCTGGCAGGAGAGCTGCTGTCCTTCTACGGCCAGCACGAGCACCGCCGGCTGATGCTCGCCGCCGTTCAGCTCGAGATCCTCGACGCCTCGCTCGGGGCTGAGCATGCGCTTGCGCTCTCTAGTTGTGCACGTGCATGGACGGCGGTCCGCGATAGCGCCGCCGAGCTCGAGCGCCTGCAGGCGCTGGCTGGCGAACGCGAGCGCCGGCTCGACCTGCTCGAGTTCGAGCTCTCTGAGATAGAAGGCATCGACCCGCTGGAGGGCGAGCGCGAAACGCTGACGGCCGAGCGAAACCGGCTGCGCAACCTGGAGGCCCTGCGCGCGGCGGCGTGGGGAGCGGAGCAGGCGCTCGCCGAGGACGAGTCCGGAGCGCTAAGCGGACTTCGCGGCGCCTGCGTGAGCCTCGAGGGCGCGTCGGAGCTCGACGCGGAGGCGGCGGCGCTCGGCGAGCGGGCGCGATCGCTCGAGATCGATGCGAGCGACCTGTTGAGCGAGATCCGCCGTTTCGGCGAGGGACTCGAGGGCGAACCGGGGCGCCTTGAGTCGATCGAGGAGCGGCTCGGAGCGCTGACGCGTCTTGAGCGAAAGCACGGCGGGAGCGTCGCCGCCGTGCTGGATCACGCGGCGGCATGCCGCACCCAGCGCGACGAGATCGCCGGTGCAGAGGTGGCGATGGAGGCGGCCGCAGCGGAGCACGAACGCGCGCGCGCCGAGCATGCTTCGGCCTGTGCGGCGCTCGGCGCAGCCCGAGAGCAGGCCGCGCCGGCGCTCGCCGCGGCGGTGCGCTCGCGGCTCGCGGATCTCGGCATGGCCGAGGCGAGCTTTGATGTCGTATTGACGCCGTGCGAACCCGGTCGAAGCGGCGCCGAGCACGTTCAGTTCGAGATTGCGCCAAACCCTGGCGTACCGGCGGCGGCGCTGCGCGAGATCGCCTCGGGGGGCGAGCTCTCGCGGGTGATGCTCGCTCTGCTTTCGGCGGCGCACGGCGGCGGATCCTCGACGCTCGTCTTCGACGAGATCGACGCCGGTATCGGCGGGCACACCGCGCGCGCGGTCGGCGAGCAGCTGCGCGCGCTCGCCGATGGCCGCCAGATTCTCGCGATCACCCACCTTCCCCAGGTCGCATCGTTTGCCGCGCGCCACTTCACGATCGCCAAGGACCTCTCGACCGAGCCTGCGTGCGCGACTGTGGTCCAACTGGCCGACGGCGAGGTCCTCGGCGAGCTCGTGCGAATGCTCGGCGCCGACGAGGACGACGCCGGGGCCCGACGCCACGCGAGGGAGCTGCTCAGAGCGGCGTGAGCGAATCGCAGGCCGACGCGCTCGCCGCGCTCCTCGCCGGTGATGCGCCGAACGACGCGCGGGCGGTCGTCAGCGAGCTGGCGCGCGAGACTCCGGTGCTGGCCTCGGGGACCCTGTCCGAGCGTTGCGGCGGGCGGGTCGTGCTCAAGGCCGAGAATCTGCAGCGGACCGGCTCCTTCAAGCTGCGCGGCGCCCTCAACCGCGTCGCCGCCCTGGACGCCCAGGGAGCGAGCGCCGGCGTCGTCGCTGGGAGCGCCGGAAACCACGCACAGGCGCTCGCGTACGCCGCTGCCGCGCGCGGGGTCGCGTGTGAGGTTTTCATGCCCCTCGAAGCGGCGGTCGCGAAGGTCGCCGCCGTCCAGGCCTACGGCGGCCGCGTTGTCCTCGGGGGCGAGAGCGTCGACGAATGCGTCGCGGCGGCCAAGGCGCGGGCGCAGGAGTCGGGTGCGATCTTCGTGCACCCCTTCGATGAGCCGCTCGTGATCGTCGGCCAGTCGACCGTCGGGCTCGAGCTGCTCGACCAGATCTCCGACCTCGCGACGGTGATCGTGCCGCTGGGCGGTGGCGGCCTGCTGAGCGGCGTCGCCGGCGTTGTCAAGTCGGCGCGCCCGGACGTTCGCGTCGTCGGTGTTCAGGCCGCAGCGTGCGCGCCGTTCCCGGCGGCGCTCGCGGCGGGCGCCCCGCTCGCGGTCAACGCGTCGTCGACGATCGCCGACGGCATCGCGGTCAAGCGGCCTGGAGAGCTGACCCTGCCGCTTGTCGAGCGCTTCGTCGACGAAGTGGTCGTGGTCAGCGAAGAGGACACCGCCGAGGCGATGGTGATCCTCATGGAGCGCGCAAAGCTCGTCGTTGAAGGAGCCGGCGCGGTCGGGGTGGCGGCGCTTCTCGCGGAGCTCGTCAGGCCTTCGGCCGGGGGCACCACGGCGGTCGTGCTCTCCGGAGGGAATGTCGATGCGGGTCTGCTGGCGCTGGTGGCACGCCGGCACGAGACGGCAATCGGGCGCCGCCTACGTGTCTTCACGCGCGTTCCCGACCGCCCAGGTGGGCTTGCGGCGCTGCTTCTGTGCATCGCCCGCGCCGGCGGGAACCTGATCGGCGTGACCCATGTTCGCGAGGCCGTCGATCTTCAGGTCCGCCAGACCGGCGTCGAGCTGGCGCTCGAGACACGTGGCGCCGAGCACGCCGACGCGATCGTTGCGGCGATGGCCGCGGAGGGCTACGAGGTCGACCGGGTGTAGTCCGCCGGGACGAGGTCGCGCTTGGGATCGATGTTCCAGCGACTGGCGGCGACGAGGTGCTCCTCGCGAATCGACCAGCGGTCGGGAAGGTCGTCGCCCTCGTGATCGGCGACAGCGCCCTTGAGCTTCATGCAGCCGGTGTTGTCGCCGATCGCGCGGATCCGCGCCACCGCCTCGGCGCCGAGCGGCTCCTTGGTCCGCAGCGCCGCAAGCTCCGCTCGCTTGTCCTCAATCACCCGCGCGCCTTCCCCGCTCTCCTGGATCAGCGTCGGCGCCACGCAGGCCACCCCTTCGTGGGCGAGATCCCAGAGGCAGGCGAGCTGGAGCATCGTGACGCCGGCGGCCGCAGCGATCGGACGCATCTCGTCGAGCTTGGCGCGCGCCGGCGCCACCCAGCCGGCGGGGCGGAACGAGCGGTGATCGCCCTCGCGGAAGGAGTCATCGGCGATGACGTCGTCGTGGAAGACGCCGCCGTAATCGACGACGCGCGCGATGACGCGCGCTCCGGCCGCCGCCGCGGCGCCGAGTGCGAGCTCGCCCGGCCAGGGTTCGAGCGGGTTGAGGATCAGCATCACCCAGTCGATCGTCTTGCCGAAGCGCTCGAGGCAGTCGATGACGTCGAGCGTGAAGCCGTTGGCGGGTCCGGGCGCCACACCGATCAGGCGAGTGAGGCCCGCCTCGCGCAGGGCCGCCATGCCCTCCCAGACGGCCTCGCTTGTGAAGCCGATCCGGTCGGGGTTGTGCAGCAGGAGCAGGTCGAAGGAGTCGACCCCGCAGCGCTCGAGGCTTCGCTCGGCGGCCATCCGCAGATAGCCCGCGTAGTCGCCCGGGCCACGCAGGCGCGGGTCCGTGAAGCGCGGGAAGCCCTTTGGCCCGTCGCGCTCGCCCTCGTAGAAGTCGTGGCCCACCGCGCCGATCACGCAGACCGCGTCGCGGGCGCAACCGTTGAGCGCCGCGCCGAGCAGTCGGTCGGCGGCGCCGGCGCCGTACACGTCGGCGGTGATCACCGTGTCGATCGACTCGTCCGGTCGAAGCAACGCTTGCAGGCGCTCCTCGGCGATCGGGTCACCGAAGTGCATGAAGCGCCCGCCGCTCCACGTGCCGAGCGCAGCGATTCCCGGGTCTCGTCCGCCAACAAGCGCCATCGAAACCAGTCTAGATCCTGCCCGGCACGCTACGCTCGCGCCTCATGAGGGGACCCGCTTCGACCCGCCCCGCGGCGCCGTGAACGTCGGCGAACTGCTGCGGGAGACCCTCGAGCTCTACCGCCGAAACGCTCGGATCGTGCTCGTCTCGACCGTCCCGATCATCCTGATCGTGACTTTCCTGACGGCGCTCGGCCTCGGCGAGCTGAGCGCCAAGTTCAATCCGGCGCCGCCGCCCCGCGACCTCTACATCGATCTGCTCGCCAGCGAGCTCGTCACGATCCCGCTGATCAGCGCGATCCTCGCGCGTTGGGTGTACCTGCGCCGCCGAGGCGAGCAGACGACGATCGCCGACCTCGTCGCCGGAGCGCTCGAGGTCTTTCCCGCCGTGCTGCTGGTGGTCGTAGCCTGGTTCGCGGTAGCCGTGATCGGCCTCGTTACCCTCGTCATCCCGGGCATCTTCGTTGCGGTTAGCTGGTATTTCGTGGTTCAGGCGGTGGTGATCGACGGCGAGCGCGGCTTCGCCCCGATCACCCGCAGCGCCGCTGTCGTGCGCGGACGCTGGTGGCAGAGCCTCGGCACGGGAATCGCGGTCCAGCTGGCCGCGTTCATCCCGCAGCTGATCCTCGCCTACGCCTTCACGCCGGTCGCGCGCTCGGCCAACTCATACGCGATCGTCGTCGTCGCCGTCGCGCTCGCGCGCGTCATAGCGATGCCATTCGTTGCGATCGGGGGAACGCTGTACTACCTGCAGCTGCGCGAGACCGCACTTCCGCGCGGGCGGTTCTGACCGCGGTGGGCGCTACGGTGCCCACTTGCCCAGCTTTCCCTCAAAGTCCGTCCTCGCCTGCGATGCCGGAGAAGCCGGCTATCTACACTGAGTGAGCAACGCGATGACGCAGACTTCAGACCGCCAGCATCGACCGCGCTTCATTTTCGTCAGCGGCGGCGTCGTCTCATCACTCGGCAAGGGGATCGCCGCGGCCTCGATCGGCAAGCTGCTCGTGGCGCGCGGCCTGAGCGTTGCACTCCAGAAGTTCGACCCCTACATCAACGTCGACCCCGGCACGATGTCGCCCTACCAGCACGGCGAGGTCTTCGTCACCGAGGACGGCGCCGAGACGGACCTCGACCTCGGGCACTACGAGCGCTTTACCGACGCCAACACGACGAGGGCGTCGAACGTCACCGCCGGCGGCATCTACAACGCCGTGATCCGACGTGAGCGCCGCGGCGACTATCTCGGCGCGACCGTTCAGGTCGTGCCGCACATCACCGACGAGATCAAGCAGCGCATCTCGCTGATCGCCGAATCCACGGACGTCGACGTCGTCGTGACCGAGATCGGCGGCACCGTCGGCGACATCGAGTCGCTGCCGTTTCTCGAGGCGATCCGCCAGTTCCCGGTCGACGTCGGCCGGCGGCGCTGCATGTTCATTCACCTCACGCTCGTCCCCTACATCAACCACGCGGGCGAACTGAAGACGAAGCCGACGCAGCACTCCGTCAACGAGCTCAGGCGTATCGGAATCCAGCCGGACATGGTTGTCTGCCGGTCCGAGTCGCCGCTGTCGGCGGACATCCGCAAGAAGATCGCCCTCTTTGCGAGCCTGCCGGTCGAGGCGATTGTCTCCGCCTACGACGTCGCGAACATCTACGAGTGTCCGCTCACCTTCCACGCCGAGGGTGTCGACGACTTCATCCTCGAGCACTTCGGCGTGAGCGCGGTGCCGCCGGAGCTCGGCGGCTGGCAGACGCTTGTCGAAAGCGCGCGCGACGCGACGGAGGTCGCCAGGATCGCGATAGTGGGCAAGTACGTTGAACTCGAGGACGCCTACCTGTCGGTTGCCGAGGCGCTTCGCCACGCCGGCTTCTCGGATGGCTGCCGCATCGAGATCGACTGGGTGGACTCCGAGGCGCTCACCGGTGGCGCGGCCTCCCGGCGCCTGGCTGCCGCCGACGGGATCCTGATCCCCGGCGGCTTTGGCAGCCGCGGCTTCGAAGGGAAGATCGAGGCGGCACGCTACGCACGCGAGAACGGCGTCCCATATCTCGGGATCTGCTTCGGAATGCACGTCGCCGTGTGCGAGTTCGCGCGCAACATCGCGGGCATGGAGGGGGCGAACTCGAGCGAGTGCGATCCGGAGACGCCGTTTCCGGTCATCGACCTGCTTCCCGAGCAGAAGGAGATCGCCGACCTCGGCGGAACGATGCGGCTGGGGGCGACGCCAATCAAGCTCCACGACGACACGCGCGCACGCGAGATCTATGAGGAATCGGTGATCTACGAGCGCCACCGTCACCGCTACGAGGTCAACAACATGCTGCGCAAGCGGCTCGAGGCGGCGGGCCTTCGAATGTCGGGCACGACGCCCGACGAGCGGCTTGTCGAGATCGTCGAGTTGACCGAGCACCCGTTCTACGTCGCCTCGCAGTTTCACCCGGAATTCAAGTCGCGTCCGGAGCGTCCGGCGCCGCTGTTCCGGGAGTTCGTCGGCGCCGCGCTCGTCCGCTCGCGCGGGGAGCAGC
>DATGHN010000368.1:0-2128 GCA_035308005.1 Solirubrobacteraceae bacterium | reverse complement strand
TCGGCGAGCTCGCCGACTTCAGCGGCGCCCGCTACGACGGCGACTTCACGCTGAGCCTCGAGGAGGCGCAGCGGCGCAAGCACGAGTACATCGCGCAGCAGATCGGGATCGGTCCCGGCCGGCGGCTGCTCGACCTCGGCTGCGGCTGGGGCGCGCTGCTCAACTACGCGCGCGGGCGCGGCGCGGACGGCGTGGGGGTGGCGCTGTCGGCCGCCCAGGTCGCTTCGTGTCGCCGCAACGGCCTCGAGGTCCACCTCAAGGACGCGCGCACGGTCGACCGCGAGACCTACGGCGAGTTCGACGCGGTCGCGAGCCTCGGAGCGTGGGAGCATTTCTGCTCTCCGGACGAGCACGCCGCCGGGCGTCAGGAGGAGATCTACCGCTCAATCTTTGAGAACGTCGCGGGGCTTCTGCCCGCCGACGGCCGCTTCTACCTGCAGACGATGGTCTTCGGGCGCAACATGATTCCGCTCGAGGGCGTTGGCCCCGACGCGCCGCCAGACTCAGACGCCTACATCCTGTTTCTGCTCGGCTGCCAGTTCCCCGGGTCGTTTCTGCCCTGGGGGCTCGAGCAGCTCGAGCGCTGCGCGCAGCCGCACTTTCGGCTCGTCGAAAGCTCGAGCGGGCGTCTCGACTACATCGAGACGATCGCGCAGTGGAACAAGCGGATCGGCGCGCCGAGTCTGCGCAAGAACCTCGTCAAGCTGACGCTGCTGCCGCATTGGCTGCGAAGCGCGACGTTCCGCCATGCCTTCACCAGCGGCGTCAGCGCGAACATGGTCTCGTTCGAGCGCGAGCTGCTCGACCACCACCGGATCGTCTTCGAGCGGACCTCCTAGAGCAAGCGCTCCATCACGTAGTGCGGGCCGATCGCGGGGACGTCGAACTCCTCGGAGGCGACCTGTAGCCCGCCGCGTTCGTAGAGCGAGCGGGCGGCGATCCGGGCGTTGCACCAGATGCGCTTCGCATCCTGCGCCGTGGCGTGCTCCAGGAGGGCTGCGAGGACGGCGCTTCCGGCGCCGCGCCCGCGCACGGCTGCGACCGTTGCCATGCCGCGGATCCGCCAGACGCCCGACTGTCCATCGGGGCCGATCATGCCGACGGCGACGAGCTCCTCAGCGTCGAACGCGCCGACAGCGAACGAGCCGGGTGACTCGTGCGCGGCGAGCTCCTCGAGCGTCTCGTGGGGGCGCAGGATCGCCTGGCGCAAGCCCCGCGTGGCCTCCGGGGGGATCTCTCTGACGACGAACTCGGGTATGTGCGGGGATGCTATTCAGGGCGGTTGCTGGCTTGACAGGTGACTATATGGTCACATATAGTCCCGGTCATGGACGACGTGTTCAGGGCCCTCGCCGATCCGACGCGGCGCAGCCTGCTCGATGAGCTCTTCCGCGAGGACGGGCAGAGCCTTCACACGCTCGGGGAGCGTCTGCCGATGACGCGCTTTGGCGTGATGAAGCATCTGCGCGTGCTCGAGGAGGCCGGGCTGGTCGTGACCAGGCGGCGCGGGCGCGAGAAGCTCCACTTCCTGAACCCCGTCCCGATCCGGCTCGTCCACGACCGGTGGGTGAGCAAGTACGCCGAGCCCTGGGCCGCCTCGCTCAGCGCTCTCAAAACGAGAATCGAGGGCGAAACAATGGAGAAAGTTTTCGAGATCTACATCAAGACGACCCCCGAGCGCCTCTGGGAGGCGCTGACCGACGGCGAGCTGCGGAGCATCTACACCTTCGGCGTGGCGATGGTCTCGGACTGGACGGCCGGCTCGGACTACCAGGGCCTTCCGCGCGGCGGGACGACGCCGATGATGGCGGGCGAGAACCTCGAGGTCGATCCGCCGCTCCGGCTCGTGCAGAGCTTCCGCGCGCTGTGGAGCGACGACGTTCGGGCCGCCGGAACTTCGCGTGTCACCTACAAGATCGAGCCGGTCGTTGACTCCTGCCGGCTGCTCGTGACCCACGACGAGCTACCCGAGGGCGCACACGGCGAGATCTACGGCGGCTGGCCGATGATCCTGTCCGGGCTGAAGACCTATCTCGAGACCGGCGAGACGCTCACGACGCCGGGTTCGCTGCTCTACTCCACGCCCGCCTGATCGCCGACTCCGGCGCCGCCTCGCGACGGGGCGGCG
>DATGHN010000367.1:0-3819 GCA_035308005.1 Solirubrobacteraceae bacterium | reverse complement strand
TGGGGCGCTTCTGGCAGCTCGGCACGGTCCAGCTCGACTACAACCTGCCGGAGCGCTTCGGGCTCTCCTACATCGGCGCCGACAACGCCGAGCACCGCCCGGCGATGATCCACCGCGCGCTGTTCGGGAGCTTCGAGCGCTTCATCGGCATCCTGCTCGAGCACCTCGGCGGCGAGCTTCCGGTCTGGCTCGCCCCCGTCCAGGCGATCGTGCTGCCGATCACCGACCACCAGAACGACGCGGCGGCCGCCGTCGTCGACGCGCTGGCGGCGGCCGGCCTGCGCGGCGAGCTCGACGACCGCGCGGAGTCGGTCGGCCGCAAGATCCGCGACGCCGAGCTGCGCAAGATCGCCTACATGCTGGTCGTGGGCGAGCGCGAAGCGCAGGGCGGCACGGTCTCGGTGCGCGAGCACGGCGCCGGCGACACCGGTGTGTCGTCCGTCGCGGAGTTCGTCGCCCGGCTCGCAGGGCAGACCGAGACGCGATCGCGATAGCGCCCCCGCGGTTGCCCGTGGCGCAAAGGAGCGTGCGGCCGTCGACGAGACCCTCGCCAGAGCACCTGCGCCCCGCTATACTCGCGCATCTTGGCCATCGCACCACACGCAATGCCGCGCCGTCGCCCCGCTTGACGCGCGCGCCCCTTCGATAGTGCCGGTCCCCCGCAGGTTCGACCGGCGCCCTCCGGAGCGCGATCCGACCAGGATCAACGAGCGCATCCGGGTCCCCGAGGTTCGCCTGATCGGCGAGGACGGCGAGCAGATCGGCGTGCTGCGCATCGACGACGCGCTGCGCTACGCCCAGGAGCGCGATCTTGACCTCGTCGAGGTCGCGCTCCTGCGCGTAGCGCAGCGCGTCGTCGATCTTGAGCACGCCGATCTGCTCGCCGTCCTCGCCGATCAGGCGTACCTCTGGAACCCGAATCCGCTCGTTGATCCTGGTCGGATCGCGCTCTGGCGGGCGCCGGTCGAACCTACGCGGGACCGGCACTATCGATGATGGGCGCGCGTCAAGCGGTGATAGCGCGCGGCATGGTGTGTGTTGCGAATGCCAAGAGGGGCCAGTATAGCGGGGTCTCGGAGCGTTCGCGAACGGCTCGGAAGGCGTGCGCGCTCAGCGCTGGACGGTCACGGCGATGCCGGCGAGCCAGTCCGGGAAACCTTGCCTTAGCGGCCGGCGCAGCGTTGGCAGATCGGTCAGGTAGGTCGCGAGCAGCCGCGGCATCAGCCAGACGCAGCCGGATGAGGGGTCGATGCCATCTCTGCGGTAGGTCTCGATCATCGCGCGCTGCGATGCCGCCGGGTCATTGGCGTACTTGGTCCGAAGCGCCGCGTGTTCGGCCCACAGGGCCTGCCTCTTCGCACGCATCTCGTCTTGCTGAGCCTTCGACCGGCGCTTGAGCGGCGCGAAAATCCAGTCAAGCAGCGCCTTGCGGCAGTTGTACGCGGCAGATCGAACGAGCGCGGCGCGAACGCCGACGCACGCGCCGCTTGACACCTCGACGCGCCGCAATCCGAGCAGGCGAGACCCCGGCCCGCGCGAGTTCCGCGTCATTACGCCGATCGCGAGCGCCGTCGCCTCGAGCGCCAGCCGTCCCCTCAGCGTTGAGAGCGAGGTGTTGAGCGCCTCGATGCGAAAGCGACGCAGCCTCCGTCGGCGCGCCAGCCGAGCGACCGGGGCGAGCTTGGGGAGGCGGACGAGACCGACCAAGACCGCCACCGCTCCGCCGAGGAACGCGCTCAGGTCGATCAGCGCGGCCAGCCATCGCCGCGGCATCGAGGCGACGACCAAGCCCGGTGCTGGAACCGCGGCCTGGTGCCGACGATCACGCTGCTCCGAACTTCGCGTCGGCGCCACCGGAAAAGCGTGGCAGATCGGCTCGCGCGTTAGGCGCCGCGCTGTGCGTTCTCGCGCACCAGCCGCGCCACGAGCTCCTCAACCGCCACCGCACCCTCATCACCCGCGGCGCGCTCGCGTACCGAGACCTGACCGCTCGCCGCCTCGCGCTCGCCAACGATGAGCATGTAGGGGACCTTGCGCAGCTCGGCGTCGCGGATCTTTCGCCCGACCGACTCGCTGCGATCGTCAAGCTCGCCGCGCAAGCCGGCCGCCTCGAGCGCCTTGAGGACCGCCGCGCCGGCGTCGTTCTGGCGGTCGGCGATCGGCAGAACGACCGCCTGGACGGGCGCGAGCCACAGCGGCAGAACGCCGTCGAGATGCTCGAGCAGGACGCCGATGAAGCGCTCGAAGGAGCCGAACAGCGCGCGGTGGATCATCACCGGGCGGTGCTCGGAGTTGTCGGCGCCGGTGTAGACGAGGTCGAAACGCTCGGGCAGGTTGTAGTCGAGCTGGACCGTCCCGAGCTGCCATGAGCGCCCGAGCGAGTCGGTCATGTGCATGTCGATCTTCGGGCCGTAGAAGGCCCCGTCCCCGGCGTTGACCTGGTAGTCGAGGCCGTGCTGCTGCAGCGCGTTGGTCAGCGCCGCCTCGGCGTGATCCCAGAGCTCGTCGCTGCCGATCCGCTTCTCCGGGCGCGTCGAGAGCTCGAGCTTGATCTCGAAGCCGAACAGACGGTAGATCTCGAAGCCGAACTCGAGGCATCCGGCGACCTCGTCCTGGATCTGCTCCTCGGTGCAGAAGATGTGGGCGTCGTCCTGCGCGAAGCCGCGCACGCGCAGCAGTCCGTGCAGGGTTCCCGAGGGCTCCTTGCGGTGCAGCAGCCCCGGCTCGTAGTAGCGGATCGGCAGCTCGCGATAGGAATGGCGTCCCATCCCGTAGAGGACGCAGTGGCCGGGACAGTTCATCGGCTTGAGCCCCATCGGGCGCTCGTCGTCGCTCGTCATGAACATGTTGTCGCCGTAGTTCTCGCGGTGGCCCGAGGTCTCCCACAGCTGGCCGTCGTAGAGCTGCGGCGTCTTGACCTCGGTGTAGCCGTGGCGGTGCGCCATCTCCCCGGCGGCGTCGCGCAGGCCGTTCCAGAGCGTCGTTCCGTGCGGCGTCCAGAACGCAATTCCCGGCGACAGCTCCGAGAAGTGGAACAAGCCGAGGTTTCGCCCGAGGCGGCGGTGGTCGCGGGCGCGCGCCAGCTCGAGGCGCTCGAGATGCTCGGCGAGCTCGGCCTTCGAGAGAAACGCGGTGCCGTAGATGCGCGTCAGCATCTGGCGGCTCGAGTCACCGCGCCAGTAGGCGCCCGCCACCGACTGCAGCGCGAACGCGGCGACCTTCGAGGTATCGGGCGCGTGCGGGCCGCGGCAGAGGTCGGTGAAGGGACCGTTGGTGTAGAGCGAGACCGTCTGCACGCCGTTTTCGCGGACGAGGTCGTCGATCAGCTCGACCTTGTAGGCCTGATCCTCGGCGGCGAAGCGCTCGCGCGCCGCCCCGACCGTGACGTCCTCGCGCACGAACGCCTCCGCGGCGCTGATGTGCTGTGACATGCGGGCCTCGATGGCCGGCAGGTCGTCTTCGTTGATGACGACCCCTTCGGGGAAGTCGAAGTCGTAGTAGAAGCCGGCGTCGATGGCCGGGCCGATGCTGATCTTGGTGCCCGGGTAGAGCTCCATCACCGCCGCCGCGAGGACGTGCGCGGCGTCATGGCGGATCAGGGCCAGGGCCTGATCGGACTTGCCGGTGACGATCGCAACGTGCGCGCCGTCCGGGACCTCGCGGGAGAGGTCGCGCAGTTCGCCGTCGACTTCGATCGCCAGCGCCGCGCGGGCGAGCCCCGGGCCGATCGCCGCCGCGACCGCGGCGCCGCTCGCGTCGTCGTCGACCTCGAGGTCGTTTCCGTCGGGCAATGTGACGTGCTTGCTCATCGCCCCAGCG
>DATGHN010000366.1:0-4106 GCA_035308005.1 Solirubrobacteraceae bacterium | reverse complement strand
CGACCAGCTATACGTGCATCCGGATTACGGGGGGCGCGGCGTAGCTCGGCTGCTCTACGAGCACGTCGAGGCGGCGGCCGTCGAGCGGCGCATCGAGCGCCTGACCGCGACGGCGTCGCTGCGATCCGCTCCCGTATTCCTACGGTTTGGGTTCGAGGAGGACGAGCCGATCGAACGCCACTACCAGGGCGTGCCGTTCGAGGTCGTCCTTGTAAGCAAGCGCATCCGCCCGTAGGCGGCTCGCGGCCGACGCGGGCACCCGACGCACGCAGCCCGACCAGCAGCGGAGTGTCGCTCGGCGCGACGAGCAGTAGCTACTCAGCGTTAGCCCGCACGACTCGATGCTCTAGGACCACGGCTTCGGGGAGCGCGAACTCTCGATGGCCCAGCGCCGCATCGACTGGTCGCTCGCACCCAGCGACTTCAGACTCCACTACGTCGATCCGCATCCAGATCGCGTCGTCCTCGGCCTCCTCGAGGGCGACGCGATCCACCCATATCAGGGCGGATCCCACGGGCTCGCTGCGCTCCAGCCGAGCCGCGTTGTTCGCATCCACAAAAGAGCTGGGGGGTCGGGGCGGAACGGCATTCCGTGACTCTGTGCGTACCGACCGCGGTGGCCAGGATCATCTCGATGTGCCGACGATCAGTCGCTTCCTGGGAGTCGTGATCGCGATGTTCTATGACGATCACGGACCAGCGCACTTCCACGCGCGCGCCGCGGACGGCGCCGCGAAGATCCAGATCGACACGCCCGAGGTGATCGAGAGCACACTTCCTCGGCGGCAGCTGCGGTTCGTTCTGGCCTGGGCGGAGCTCCACCAGGACGAACTGCGTGAGAACTGGCGCCTTGCGCGTGTCGGTGAGACACTTCAGCAGATAGAACCTCTCCGATGATCGGCCTCACTCCTGACATCGCTGCTGTGGTTGTCGTCGACCACGGCGTACTGCGCCTCACGTTCTCGGACGGCGTGACGGGCGAGGTCGCGGTGCTCGAACGGATGCGCGGGCCCGTCTTCGACGAAGCGCGCACTCCGGCCGGCTTTGCGAAGGCGACGATCGACGCCGAGACCGGCACGGTGGTCTGGCCGGGCGGCGCCGACCTGGCACCGGACACGCTCTACGAGCGGATCCGTACCGGGGCCTGGCCGGACCAGACCCTCGCAGCCTGACCGCAGGCGCTGCGCGCGCGCGTGTCGCTCGGCGCGACCAGCAGCAGCATTGCGATTAGTGCTCGTCGCTGCTGCGGGGTGTCTGGATCACGCCGGTGCCACTCGGCCGCGTTGGCCGTCTTGGCTCGCGCACACCGGAGGGTTCGTCGGGGTCGGCTCCGGCAGCGCGCAGCCGGTTCACGAGTTCGGCTCGCATCACGTCTAGCTTGCGCGGGTCCAGTTCCGAGTCCGCGGACAAGGCTGCGATCCGGTCCTTGAGATCTTGGTTAGTCAAGACCGAGAAATCGAGATCCTCGTCCACTCCGCGAAGGGTAGCCCCTCCGCCACGCCCACTCGTCAGCCGGCCCACAGCCCGCTCCTCGAGAGTGTCGGATCGCGCGAGGTTCGACAGCGGCCGCGCCAAGCGATACTGCCGCGTTTGTCGAAGTCGTTGAGCCTCGGGCGAACAACGACCGCGAGCGCAGGCGGTGGTCCTGAAAAGCCGAAGGCCCGCTCGCGCGGGCCTCAGGGCATCAGAAGTCAGGCGGTGTTTGCCGGGGGAAGTTCGTACTGAAGGTTCTCGCCCTGCGGTTGCCTTCTCAGTCTGACCAGCCCAGTCTACGGCATTCACGGGCTCGCACCCGTCAGTGGTGCTTTGCGCGCGAGAAGCAGCACGACTCGCGGCGGATGCACGGGGTAGGAGCGGCTTGTCGCTAGTGGGCTGGGGCTATTTCCGCGCGATTGATGCCGTGCCAGAGCACTGTGATGCGGTCGTTGGCGATGGACAGGAGTTGTTGGCGGGCCAGCGACGCGTACTGGGGCTTGAGGGTGTAGCCGCCTGTCTGGTCGTCGGTGTAGAGCCAACCGTTGGGGCCGACTGCGATGTAGTAGGGGGTGAACGGCTCGTCGTGCAGCGGTCGCGAGAGCAGCTCGTTGTAGGCGGCGCTTGCGACGAGCTTGTCGGGCTCGACGCGGAAGATGCCTAGCGAGCCTGCGGCGGCGTAGACCGCGTCTCCCGGCGTGCGCTCCAGAATTGGGGGCGCGCCGCCGTTGCCGTGCGCGTACATGGCTGCGGAGGTCAGGTGCGCGATGCCGTTGGGCGCGACCTGCCAGATCCCCCAGCCGCTGGGACCGCCTGCGACGTCGATGTTTCCCTGCGCATCGACCGCGATCGGACCGCCGCCGAGCCGTAGCCCCCGGTCTCGGCCGGAGGTGATCACCGCGCGCACGACCTCTAGCCTGCCGGCGGCCGTCAGTCGCAGGATCTGGCTTCCAGTTGCGATGAACAGGTGCCCGCTCGGGCTCAGCGCGATATTCAGCGCGGGCAGTCCCGAGCCCAGCGGGGCTGCCAACGCCGGCGTCCCGTTGGCGATCCTCTGCGATGGTCGGCCGTCACCAGCGATCGTGCGGATCACGCCGTTGCGGCTGACGGTTCGCACACGACCCCCGTCGGCGACGTAGAGCGTGCCGTTGGCCGCGAACGCAAGATCCGTCACGCTCGACAGCTCGGCTCGCACCGCAAGACCACCGTCACCGGAGAAGCCGATCCTGCCGCTCCCCGCCACGACGCGAAAACGCCCGTTGGGCAAGCGCACAAGCACACGGTCGCCGCCCGGCTCGACTCCCTCACCTACGCCATCGGTCACATACAGCGCGCCGTCGCGAGCGACGGCAAGCGGCCCCGCCGTGTGCAGCGTGGCCACAGACCCGTCCGGGAGCGGTCCGGAACTTGTACCGCCACCGCCAATCGGTGAATGCGTGCCCGATGCGCGCCATACCGCGACCACGGCGGCAACGCCGAGGACCACCGCCCCGATCAGAAGCCTCCCTGCCCAGCGCCTGCGCCGACGCCGTCGAGCCTCCTCAATAAGCGCCTCAACCTCGGCACTCACCGTATTCGGCGCGGCGTCCCGAGGGGACTGAATCAACACCATGACACCACCGTAGCTATCACCAAACTGGTGGTCAAGGCGCTACCGCGAAGGGCGACGAGCAGCCGCGCGTCGGGCGGTGCGGTCGCTATGCCCGCTGTTTGTTGGAGTAGCGTTGGCGGGCTGCTTCGCCGGAGGTGCCGAGGAGCGATCCGATTAGTGCCCACGAGTATCCGTGTGTGCGCGCGTTGTCGACCGCGACTTTGATCGAGCGTTCTGCGTCGGAGCGCGATAGCACGGCCTCGCGGAGCGCATTGAAGGACTCGGGGTCGCGCTCGTCTTGCTCGTTGGGGGTGTAGTCCTCGAAGCGGTTGGCGAGCTCGTCGGCGTGATCGAGGATGTCTTGGACTGTGCGTGGCATGTTCGTCACCTCAGGAACTTGTCGCGCGCCTTCATCTCGTGCACGACGACAGGGGCTTGGACGCCGTCCACGACACGGATCTCGTAGATGATCGCCGCTCGGTTGGCGCCAATGATCATCAAATCCACGCCCACCACCGCAAGTTACCTTGTCGTCGGCGTCTTGTCGAGCGGTCTCCCTCGCCGTGCATCGGCAAACCGCGCGTTGCCGCAATGCGCGACACGCGCCAGCGGCTCCGGCGCTCACCGGATAGCGGCAGCGGCCCGCTCGTCGGCCGCAGGCCCTGGACGACACTGCCAGCTAGCGACTTCGCATGTCCTCCACGCGCCGCGCCTTCGCGCGCGGGGGCACAAGCACGCCCGGCATCACCGGGACCACGCGAACGCGCAGCGCGAGGCGCGAGAAGATGCGCTCCTCGATCGTGTGCACGAGCGCCGGGTCGGTGGCCTCGACGAGCACGCGGATCTCGTCGCGCTCGGAGGCCTCGGTGTAGAAGCGGATCCGATACTCGCCGAGCACGCCGGCCTCGCGCAGCGTCTGCTCGATCGCCGACGGGAACACGTTGACCCCGCGGATCACGACCATGTCGTCGGTGCGGCCGACGATCCCGTTCGGCAGCCAGACGTCCTCGTGCCCGCCCGGGCAGCGACCGCCGACCTCGAC
>DATGHN010000365.1:0-13859 GCA_035308005.1 Solirubrobacteraceae bacterium | reverse complement strand
ACGCCAGCGGCTCATCCAGAAGCAGTACACCTGGCTCGCGCGCGAGCGCGCGAGCAAGCGCGACGCGCTGGCGCTCGCCGCCAGAGATCTCATCGGGCCGCTGCTCGGCGAGCCGGGCGATGCCAAAGCGCGCGAGGATCTCCTCCACGCCACCAGGGGCGCCATAGGCGACGTTCTGGCGGACCGTCATGTGCGGAAACAGCGCGAAGTCCTGAAAGACCAGCCCCACGCGGCGGCGATCCGGCGCGAGGTTCACGCGGCTTTGGGAGTCAAACCACACCTCTTCCCCGAGCGCCACGCGGCCTTCGCGAGGCGCGAGGAGGCCGCTGATCACCGACAGCAGCGTCGTCTTGCCGGCGCCTGAAGGCCCGACCAGCGCGACGACGCCGTCGAGCTCGAGCTCTAGTTCGAGGCGAAAATCGCGGAGCGGGTGCCCGACCGTGACCGAGAGGAGTGCCAATGACCCGTCAGTTTGAGCGAGATGAGAACGGCAGCGATCATGATCACGAAAAGGGCGGAGATGGCAAGCGCCGCGTCGAGATTGGTGTCGAACGCGTAGTAGATCGCTAGCGGCAACGTCTGCGTGACCCCCTGCAGGCTCCCGGCGAACATGATCGTCGCACCGAACTCGCCGAGCCCGCGCGCCAGCGCGAGCGCGCCGCCAGCGGCCAGGCCGCCGGCGGCGAGCGGGAGCGCGACACGGAAGAAGGTCTTCGGGGGACCGGCGCCGAGCGTCCGCGATGCGGCGACGAGCTTTGGATCGATCGCCTGGAAGGCCGCGATCGCGGTGCGAACGTAGAGCGGGCCGGCCACAAACGCGACGGCGAGCACGACGGCGGCCTTGTCAAAGCCGACACTGATGCCGAGCGCCGAAAAGGTGCCGCCGAGCAGCCCGAAGCGACCAAAGGCGACGATCAGGCCGATCCCCGCAACCGCGGGCGGGAGAACGATCGGCAGCTCGATGAGCGTAACGACCACGGCGCGCCCGCGGAAGCGACGCGTGGCCAGCAGGTAGGCCAGCGGCGTGCCCAAGAGGAGGATCGCGACCTGCGCCGCGGCGCTCGTTTCGACGCTGACGACGATCGCGTTAGTTACAAGGGGGTTTGAGAGCTGGTCGATCAGCGCGTCGGGCGGGCTGTGCGTCAGCAACGCCGCGAGCGGGAACACGAGGAAGGCGAGCGCGACAGCGCTCGCCAGAAAGAAGAGCACGGCCGCCGCCGCCCGGCTCATTTCTTGTGCTTCTTCGGCGGCTTCGTCGCGATCTTCTGCTTGGGGTTGACGAGCGGCAGGAAGCCGAAGGAGAGCATCTTCGCCTGGCCGGCCTTGCTCAGAACCTCGTTGATGAAGGCCTGCGCCTGCGCCTGGTGCGGGCTGTTCTTGACGACCGCCATGGCGTAGGTGACCTTGGGCTGCGCCCAAACCGGGACGTTGATGACCGTCACCTGGTTGGGAACGGTCTGGGCGTCCGTTGAGTAGACGAAGCCGGCGTCGACCTGGCCGAGCGCGACCTTCGAGAGGACCTCGCGGACGTCGGTCTCCTGGCTCACGACGTTCTTGAGAACCGGCTTGGCCAGGTTCATCTGGTTGAGGATCTGGAGGGTGTAGGAACCGACAGGAACACCCGAGTTCGCGATGTCGATCGTGACGCCGGGATTGGCGAGGTCATAGATCGACTTGATGCCCGCGGGATTGGACTTCGGCACGACGATCACGAGCGTGTTGCGCGTGAAGTTGACAGGCTGCTCGATGATGCCCTTCGCGAACAGCGTTGCCGGAATCGTCGTGTTGGCCGACGCGAAGACGTCCGCGGGGGCACCGAGCGTGATCTGCGCAGCGAGCGTGTTGGAGCCCGCGAAAGAGTAAGTCGGGCCGGAGTCGATCGCCGGGAAGACGTCGGTCAGGGACGCCGCGGCGTAGACCGTGATCCCCGGGATGCTGGCTCCTGCGGTCGCGGGTGCCGAGCCGCCGACGGCGACCAGCGCCGCGAGGGCAGCGGCGGCAAGGAATCCCTTAGCTCGTGTAGGCGCCAAGCGCATCTGAGGCCTCCTGGATCGTCATTGCCTGGGGGAACGCGTCCTGGAAGGCGGCTCCGCCGGAGCGCAGCGAGAACGCGCTGAGGTGCTGCGCCTCGGTGGCCGTGATCTGCGCGATCACGCTCTGCGCGACCGGGTTGGCGACGTTGCCGGCGGCGCCGAGGTAGGCGCCGAGCGAGAGCTGTTCGAGCGTCACCGCCAGAGCGAGCACCGACTTCGCGGTGTAGAAGGCGCCGGTCGGATAGGTGAAGTTCACGTCGGCTGGTGTCAGCGGAACGCCGTTCCCCGACTTGACCAGGAAGCTTAGGTAGCCGTAGTGCTCGTTCTCGTTGACGAGCGCGGTCACCGCGTCCTCGTTACCGCGGCCGCGGAGGTGCTTGGACGCGATCGCCTCGGTGTAGAAGTCGGCGGCGAGCAGTTCGACGCCGATCAGCAGCCGTACATATGCAAGGTCTGCCGCGGGAATTGCTCCGGGGGCGCCCGCCGGAGGCTGGGCCAGCGCGGTGGCCGGTTCGAGGCCGAGGGCGGTTGCGCCCGCGACAAGGGCAAAGCCGGCACCGAAGAATTGGTTTCGAGTCAGGGTCATAGCGCGCGCACCGGGTCGAGGTTTGACCGGAACCGGGGTGGTGCAACGCATAGGCACCGCTCCCCGGCGGGAACCCTATCCGATGAACGCGTTCGACGTGCGTCAGGAGGTCTCGCGAATGCGCTCGCGCCGGCGGCGGGAGACCGTCGGCCGCGTGCCGGCAAGGCGCGTCTCGAGCTCGCGCACCCGTGCATCCAAGCGCTCGTTCTCGGCCGCCAGCGAAGCGGCACGCCGCCGGGCGATCGCGAGATCCTCGGCCATCGCGGGAAGCAACGCGCGCAGCCGCGCAAGTCTGTCGATCACGTCTGCGTCGCCCATCGTCACGGCTGTGTCGTTCACGCGGTCTTCCTGTGGTCGGCCACCCATCTAAGAGGAGGACGCTTCAGCGGCGCTAAACGCGCGCGAAATGCGCGCCAAAGAATCGCGAGGGATGCTCTGACGCGCGAAGTAATCTGGCGCAACACCACGAGGAAGGACCGCAGATGGCATTCATCCCCGAGATCGACGAAGACGCCTGCTCGCTGCACGCCCAGTGCGAGTCGATCGCTCCGGAGGTCTTCCGCGTCGAGGCCGTCGCCGTCGTGATCGGCAGCGGGCCGGACGAGCTGATCATGAAGGCTGCGGAGTCGTGTCCCGCGACCGCGATCCGCGTCACCGATTCTGAGACGGGGGAGCAGGTCTACCCGTAACGAGGTCGCATTCGGCGACGTCACGTGAGAAGCCTGATGGCTAGCCCACAAGAGGCACGAACTGCGTGTAGCCGTTCAGGGGCGGCAGCGCTCTGACGCGCAGCGTGCGCTGTCCTGGACGCCAGACGCCGATCGCGGTCCGCGTCGCCGACTGGGCGAAGGCGCCGCCGCGCGCGACGACCGCGAGTCGGCCGTCGGCGGTCCAGGCGACGCCCGACTGCTTCAGCAGCTCGAGGATCGGGAATCCCGGGACGTGGTTGAGAGTGCCAGCCCGCTCGTCGAGCAGCCAGAGGTCCGCGGCCTGGCCAACCGTCCGCGAGCTCACGCCGACGGGCACGCTGTAGCCGGGATAGGCGGGGTCGACGAACTCGATCGCCACGAATCGCCCGACTGGATCCGGAATCAGCTGGTATCCGAAGTAGAGCCTGCTCGGCCAGCGGAGTACGCGGCGCTTGCCGCTGATCAGGTTGAGGAGAGTGAGTCGTCCGGAGCCTGTGCTCGGACCTTCGACTGCGAATCCGTGGCCAACCGGGTCGTCACGGAGGTTGGTGGCGGCGAGGTGGCGGCGCACGGCGCCGGTCCGCGGGTCGACCACTATGCCGACCTGATCGTGGTCGGTCCACAGCGCAATGCCGTCCGCGTACTCCGCACCGAGGTCACCGCAGGGCACCTTTACAGCCGAGCGCGAACTCGGCACGAGGCGCAGTGTGCAGGGGCCGCGATGAGGCCAGGTCAACACCCACTCGGCTGCCGTTCCGGGTAGCCAGCTGCGCTCGATGGTGCCGGCAAAGGCTGCGAAGTGTCTTACGCCGAGGAGGCGCACGGCCCCACTCGCGCCGATCAGGAAGTCGTCGTTAGTGAGCGCACAGTGGGCGCAAGCCTGATGACTGACGACCGCCAGCGCACCGCCCCGCGTCGGCGTAAGCGACAGAGCGGGCGGGTATCGCGGCACGTCCAGCTGTGGAAGCGGTCGGACGCGACCAGTGTCGACGTCGACGATCGACGCGGGGCCGCCGTTCTCTGAGGCCACCAGGCGGAGGTGGGTTCGGCCCAGCGGTGGGCCGGTCAGCCACGTCGGCGACGAGGACAGTCGCAGGGTTGGTGCGGGCGGGTGCGCGCCGCGCGACGCGTCGAAGGCCACGATGGCTACCGCGAGCGCACAGGCGAAGATCGCCGCTGCGCCGCCGAGTCGGTGGCGGCGCTGGCGCGTGCGCGCCGCATCGATGACGCCCCAACGGACCAGGCCACTCCACGCCGACATGGTTTGCGCTACTATGACTGGCACAATGCTAAATGTCAAGATCGACCGCGACGACCCCGCCCTGCTCCACGAACAGGTCGCGGCGCAAATCCGCGCGGCGATCGCCGAGGGCGAGGCCAAGCCGGGCGACCGGCTTCCGCCGGCGCGCCACCTCGCGGCGGTGATGGGCGTCAATACCAACACGGTCCTCCGCGCGCTGCGGTTGCTCCGGGACGAAGGCCTGCTGGAGCTCCGCCAAGGCCACGGAATCCGCGTGACCGGGACCCCCGAGCGGAGCGCGATTCACTCAAAGGTCTCCGAGCTCGTGCAACTCGGCCGGCGCAACGGCTACACCCGCGCTCAGCTGGCGCGAATGGTCGAGAGCGCGCCCTAGCCCTCGCGGCTCGAGCCTCGAGGAGCACCACGTCGTGGCGCGCTCGACGCGGATCGCTCTCCTTCGAAGTTTGCAAGAGTCGTGCCCGGTGTCCTTGCAAGCGGAAGCGCTCGCGAGGATGCTTGGGGAGGGGGCGGTTCCGGCTCTGCAACCCGAGGAGTGAATGACATGACAGCCAGCCTGTACAGAGGCGCCACGCTCGGCGTGATCCTGCTTGTCGCGGCCGGCTTGCTGGTTGCGAGCTCCGCCGCCGGCACGGGCTCGGCTGGCTGCGTCCTGAAGGAGGGCGCTTCCTCGACGCACTCAGAGCCCGGTTCGTGGCTGTACTCAAATGCCGATCTCGCGAACACCCGGGACGCGGTCGGATCGACGATCTCCTCGGCCAACGTGTCCAAGCTGAAGGAGGCGTGGACGTTCAAGTTGACAGGTAAGGCGGCGCAGGGCGTGCGTCCGTACGGATCGCTGACCGCGTCTCCGATCGTGACGAACGGCGTCGTCTATCTCCAGGATCTCGACTCGAACGTTTACGCCCTCTCGCTTGCCACCGGAAAGCTGCAGTGGGAGTACCAATGCAACCAGGAGGAGAAGAGTGGACCGGGCCCAAACGGCGTCGCCGTCGTAGACGGAACGGTTTATGGAGAAACGCCGACGGCGGTCTTTGCGCTTGCTGCCGCCACGGGTCGAACGACCTGGGTGAACAGCAAACTCCTCAGCACGGGCCAGGGCACCTTCGGTTTACAGCCACAGGTCGCAAACGGACGGGTCTATCTCGCGAGTCAATACGGCTCGGCGCCGGGCGGCGGAGTGCTGCTGGCGCTGAAGGCATCGAGCGGAGCGTTGCTTTGGAGGTTCAACACCGTCGCCGGCCCAGAGCCCGGCGTGCAGGCACTTGGCATCGGTGCCGGCGGCGCGTGGGAGACGCCGCTCGTCGGCAGCGACGGTTCGGTCACCTACGGGATCGGCAATCCGTATCAGACGCCCGCCGCGGCAATCGCCCATCCAGCGGTCGACCTCTACACCGACAGCGACGTGAATCTCAATGCGGCCACGGGAAAGCTGCGCTGGTACTACCAGGGCCTGCCTAACGACTTCAAGGACTACGACATGCAAGCCTCGCCGATCGCCGCGAGCGCAAACGGCGTCTCTGTCGTGATCGGCTCCGGCAAGTTGGGCTACGTCTACGAAATGAACGCCGGTACCGGCAAGCTGATCTGGAAGACCCCCGTCGGAGAACACAATGGGCACGACAACGACTCCGTGCTGGCGCTCGAGCACAAGCTCAAGCTGAAAGCGCCCTACACGATTCTGCCGGGGTCGTATGGCGGCGTTCTGACGGACCTGGCGTTCGCCGGTGGCAGCGTCTACGTCGCTACATGCGATCTTGCTCTCACCTACTCGAACCTGACCGAGCCAGTCCCGGACAAGGCAGCCGGGGTCGCGACAGGGGAAGTCGAGGCGCTCAACGGCGTGACGGGCAAGGTCGAGTGGGACACGAAGGTGCCGCAGCTGCCGCTCGGCGCCGCCACGGTCTCCAACGATCTTGTCTTCACGACCTACTACGACGGGCAGCTGGTCGCGCTCGACCGCAGCACCGGGAAGATCGTCTATCGCGGGCAGCTGCCGACGTCAGAGAACTCCCCGATCGCCGTTGCCGGCAACACCGTGATCGTTCCGGCGGGCGCTCCCCTCACGGCCAAGGGAGGTGGGCATTCGCAGATCGTGGCTTACAAGGTCTCGTAGCGAGTCGTGGCTCGCCAGTCGAACTTGGTGGTGTTCAGCGGTCGTTCCAACCCGCGCCGGTCGCTTCGTATTCCGCAACCCGAGCCCGCATGAGCGTCTTCAGTAGCCGAGTCGGCAGCTCGCGGTTGTAGGGGAGCTTGATGAAGCCCGCCCCGGCTTCGTAGCCCGCGGCCTCCACCGCGGCCTTCTCGGTGGCGAAGAACGGCGGCGGGAAACGAAGCGAACAGTGGTGCTTGAAGTTCTGGAGCATCCAGAGGCTGGTGTTCTCACCGCGCACGTAGACCGGCAGGTTCCACTTCAGTGCCTCTCGCGCCTCCGGATCGGCCTTGCGACTCAGCTCTCTCAGCGCTTCGAGGTGCTGGCGCTGGACGTTGTCCAAGCGAGCGAAGTAGTCCTCGACGCTTGAGCGCTTCGGCATCGGCATCGCACCAGGCTACCCCTCATCGGCACGAGATCGACGCGCGACGCCGAGTTCGCCGGCAGGCAGTTTGACAAGAGTTCTCGTGACAAGTACTCTTGTGGCAAGGAGTCTTGTAAAGGAGTGGCGGATGTTGCACCCAGTACTGACCGAAATGGCAGCTCGCAGTAGAAACGCAGAGATCCATCGAGCGGTTGCGACTCAATCGCCGGGCTCTGGGCCCTGCGCATCGATCCGGCGCGCGCGTCGCACCAATCCCCAGCACGCCGTCGGCTGGTTCCTGGTCAGCGTCGGCCTGCGTCTCGCCCTCCCCCGATCGCGTGCCGGCTCACTTCGATGACGGCAATGAAGCCCAGCGGCGTCGCGCAGGGCGGTGGGCCAAACGACAAGCCATTCGGAGGCACGGACGAAAGCGGCGGCCCGCCGGAGAGGAGGGTCATTACCGATGCTCTAACGATGCGCGCCGTGGCCCATCCGGTTCGCCTCGCCCTGCTTGAAGTACTCCTGCGCGAGGGCGAACTGACCGCGACGCGCGCCGGCGAACTGCTTGACCAAAGCCCCGGCAACATGTCGTGGCACCTCCAGACACTCGCCAAGTACGGCTATGTCGAGGAGGCCACGGGCGGCAAGGGGCGCAGCCGCCCGTGGCGGGTCACGGCGGACTCCAACCGCTTCAAGACGGCCGATGAGGATCCTCAGACCGCGGCCGCCGGCGAGGCTCTCGAGTCGGTCTTTATCGACAGGTCCTACTCGCGTCTGCGTGAGTGGAGGACCAGACGCGCGTCCTATTCTCCGGCCTGGCGAGATGCAGCCTTCACCTCGGACTCGATCACCTACCTGACAGCGGAGGAGATGGCCGCTCTCGGCGAAGAGATCGCCGAGCTGCTCGGCCGCTACCGAGCGCGCACGCGAAACAAGAAACTGCGCCCTGCTGACGCCGAGCCGGTGAAGGTGGTCGCCTTTGGTCACCCGATCACGCCGACTCCTTCGGGCAACTGACGACCGCGCCCGTCGGCGACCACTTCGCCGTATTGAGGCCGCGATCGTCATCGGGATCGCGCTGGACTGCGCCGCGGACACGCCCCAGGTGTACGGCTGCTTTGTGGCCCCTGAAGGCACTGCGCCCCGCGGGCTACACCCTGACCGTCAAGGGGATGGGCAAAGGCTAAGGCGGCCAAGCAGCTCGCGCGCATCCCACAACCCGGGGGGCAAGACATCGCAGCAGCATCTGGGCGCCCGACCGATCGGGCGCTCGCTTTGTGGTGCGAGCGGCGGCCGGCGTGCGTGCCGTGCGCCTGCGTGAGTCTCGGCTACTTGGGGCACACCCCTACTCCGCTGAAATGGCCGTTGACCTCCGTGTCGCTCAGCGTGTGTTCCGATTTCCTACCCACGAAGTAGAGCGAAGATGCCGCATCCTCCCCAATTCCATTTCGTCGCAGCACTGGATCGAGGTACTTGAGCCAACCCACGACAAAGTTGACCAGTTGCTTCGTCAGGGGGACGAGCCGCCGGGGACTTGCAGCCATCGCCACATAGCTGATCTGGTAGGCCAACGCCACGAGGGGCCCTTCGATCGGGGCGCACTCCAGGGGTTCGAACTCTCGAGCGAGGTCGATGAGGCCCAGTTTGGTCCAGCGTTGGTAGTCCATCGTCTCCATATGAACACCCAACAGGAGCGGAGTGGTGAGGAAGAGCAGCCCGCCCGGCTTGAGAACACGATGAATTTCGGCTATCGCGAGCGCAGGCCGGAGTACGTGCTCGAGGACTCCCTCGGCGAGCACGCAATCAACGGATGAGTCCTTCAGCGGCAGATGCTTGGTGTCGCTGACGAAGTCTGTCGCCGGTGTCCAGTAGACGTCGCTCGACACCATTCTCAGTAGCCCCGAAGCGCGAAACACCGATGCGATGGTGCCGACCGTCCCACCACCGACGACGAGCATGACGGGGGAATCGTCGTGTCCGGAGCGTGACGCCTCCCCGTTCGCTGTTTGAAGGTAGGCGAGCATCACGCGCCCGACCTCGACTTGCCTGCTCCTGGAGTAAATGGTGGGCGATGTGCTCGCAACGCCGAGCACCGCGGACTTGAGCGCGTGACCAGGGCGGCTCACTGCGCCACGCACGCGCTCAGCAAGCGACCTTCGGGTCGCCTCGGATCGCTCGAGCGCGGCCGCGAGAATGTCCGCCTGGCGAAAGTATGAGAACTGATCGTCGATCAGGATTGGGACGCCGATATGGACCGGGAAGCTCTTCTGGCAGCTGAGGCACCGCCACTCGCCGTCCTGTCCGAGGCGGTCCAACGGGCCAGCGCAGCTAGGACACACGTAATCGATGATGCCCTGCGTCATAGCTGATGACCCTCCCGCGAACGCTCCGGGACGCGCCTTCGCCGCGTGGCCTGCCCGCGTGGAGGTGTTCGCGCCAAATGGGCGATCCAGGACTCGAACCTGGGACCTCTTCCTTATCAGAGAAGCGCTCTAACCGACTGAGCTAATCGCCCTTTCCGCCTGCGACCGGCAATCCTAGCGCCAGCCCGCCGCTCTGGCGCTCGCTATTCGCGCTGCCTGCCCGACTCAAAATGCCACCACGTCGCCCTCGACCAAAGGTAGCTGGGCCTCGGCCGGCACCGGGTCCCCGTTGAGGCTCACCGTGACCCCGAGACTTGGCGCGGCCTCCCCGAGCGACCACGCGTTCACCACCACGCCGGGCTCCGCGGAGCCGCGCTTGACCATGATCGCGGGGCCTGGGCGGGCGCACGCCCGCTCGTAGTCGGCGCGGTCGTTGAGGTTGCGTAACGAGTCCAGGTGCGGGTCGAGCCGCGCGAGCGACTCGTCGCCGAGTAGTTCTTCGGCGCTCAGGCGACGGACGCGGCATCGCGCGTATAGCGACGCCGGCCGCAGCTCATCGGCTGCGATCAAGTCCTCGAGGGTGCTCAGAATGTCCCGCCGGTAGGCGGCGGCGAGCGGCTGGTGGTGCCCGCCAACCTCGGGGAGGGCGATGTCGTCCTCCTCGCGCACGGCGCCGATGACGCGCCGCACAAACGCTGGGTGCAGGAGCGGAACATCGGTGGCAGATGCGTAGACCAAGCGCGCGTCGCCGGCGAGAAGCCGAAGCCCCGCGGCAAGACCCTCGAGTGGTCCACGGTCGGCGTTGGCATCCGTCGCCACCTCGACGGTGGATGGGAGCTCGGGAAGACCCTGGTCTGCCGCGCGCACCACCACGACCGGCCCGTCGACGCTCCTGGCCAGGATCGCGCTCACGCGCCAAAGAAGGGTCGATCCGTGCCAGTCGAGTGCGGCCTTGGACGATCCCATCCGCGTCGAGCGTCCGCCGGCGAGAACGATCGCGGCTGCCTCGTGCATCGCGCGATGGTAGAGGGAGCGAGCGGCGTAAAATCGCAGCCATGGCAGACGGTCGGCTTTCCCACGCCGAGGCGATCGAGATGACGGTCGCCGAAGTGATGGTTCCCGTGCCGAAGACGCTCCCTTCCGACGCAAAAGTGCGCGACGTCGAGACGGCTTTTGAGAACCCAAGCGTGCGCGTCGTCGTCCTCGCCGACGGCGGTGTCTTTCGCGGGGCGATCGAGCGCGCCGACCTACCCGAGGGCGACGGCGCCGACGAGCCCGCGAGCCGCTACGCGAACTCGGCGCCGCTGACCGCCCGGCCCGCCATGTCGATGCGCGAGGCCGTTGAGCTGCTCGATCAGTGCCGCGAGCCGCGGCTCGTCGTGCTGGACGACGACGGGGAGACTCTGCGGGGCATGGTTTGCATGAGCCGCAGCCAGAACTCCTTCTGCGTGGGCTAGCTAGACCTTCTGCGCTTTGCGTAGGCGTTTTACGAGCGCGAACGCCTCCTCGGGCGAAGAGAACGTGAGCTCAGCGCGGTAGACGCCGCCGCGGCCGACCGCGACCCGTACGTCGGTTCCAAGCGCGCCCTCGAGGGCTTCGCCGATCGACGTGCAGGCCTCGATCTGATCGGGATGGGCCTCACGCCGCGAGACTGTCGTCGGTTCGACATCGGCGCCGTTCTCGTTGGCCTCCCGGGCGCGCTGCTCGAGCGTGCGCACCGACCAGCCCTCGTCGGCGGCCATGCGGGCAAGCCGCCGCCGCACGTCGTGATCGTTCGCGGTCAGCAGAGCCCGGCCATGGCCCTCGCTGAGGGTGCCGCGCTCGAGCAACTCGAGCGCCTCGTCGGGAAGGTCCAACAAGCGAACGAGGTTGGAGACGGCGACACGGCTTCGCCCGATCCGCAGGCCGACCTCCTCGCGGGAGAGCCCAAGCTCCTCGACGAGCGCGGCGCAGGCGCGCGCCTCCTCAATCGGATTGAGGTCCTCCCGGGCCATGTTTTCGATCAGTGCCAGCTCGAGCGACTCCGCGTCATCGCGCGCGCGGACGATGGCCGGGATCGTCTCGAGCCGCGCGAGCTGCGCGGCACGCCAGCGCCGCTCCCCCGCGATTAGCTCGAAGCGGCCGTCAGGCAGCGGGCGGACGAGCACCGGCTGGAGGACGCCGCGCGCTTCCAGCGACCCGGCAAGCGCCGCGAGCGCATCATCATCGAAGTGCCGGCGCGGCTGGCGCGGGTTCGCGCTGATCAGCTCGACTGCGACCTGGCGGAACTCCTCGACGTTGCTGTCAGGGTCTGTCGAGACCGCCATGATCGCCGCCAGTCCGCGCCCCATCCCGCGTGGCCGGGCGCCGCCGGCGGCACCACCAAGAGGCCACGCGTCGGGCCCACGGCTGGCACTCATCGCTGATTCTCCTTTTCGCAGATTCGCATTTAACGCTCTACAGAGCCAAAATCACGTGCCCGGGCGGCCACCTCGCGGGCCAGCGAAAGGTACGCCTCCGCCCCCGCGCAGTAGGGATCATGGAGCGTCACCGGTACGCCAAAGCTCGGCGCCTCGCTGAGGCGGACGTTGCGCGGGATCACGGTGTGGAACACGAGACCCGGGAAGTGCTCGCGGACATCGCGCTCCACGTCGCGGCCGAGGCGCGTGCGGGCGTCGTGCATCGTCAGGACGAGCCCTCCGACGGTCAGGTGCGGATTGAGGTTCCGCTGCACGAGAGTGATCGTTTCGAGGATCTGGGCAAGCCCCTCGAGCGCGAAGTACTCGGTCTGAACCGGCACGATCACGTGGTCGGCGGCGACGAGCGCGTTGACCGTCAACGGCCCGAGCGAAGGCGGGCAGTCGATCAGCACGTAGGGCATCCGTTCGCGAAGCGGAGCTAGCGCGTCGCGGAGGCGTGCTTCGGATCCCGGAATCGCCGGCAGCTCGACGGTCGCGCCGACCAGCGCCCTCGTGGCCGGGATCAGCGAAAGGAGATCGACCGGCGTTTCGTGGATCGCCTCCGCCGCGGTGCTCGTGGCGCAGAGGACGTCATACACGTTCGGCTCAAGACCGCGCGGCTGCCCGAGCGACACCGTCGCGTTGCACTGAGGATCCAGATCGACGAGCAGCGTCGGCATTCCGGCGCCCGCGATGCAGGCCGCGAGATTGACCGCCGTCGTCGTCTTCCCCACGCCGCCCTTCTGGTTGGCGATCGCGAACGTGGTCATTCGCGACAACCTATCGGGCGCCTGGGTCGCCTCGCGACGAGCACGGTTATCTATTACCGCGGACTCGCCAACCCAATCAAGGACGCTCAACCTGCGCCCCCGAGGGGCCGCTTGCGCGCCATTCCGGCACGACGGGGAAACCGCGCCGGCGTGGGCGCGATCTTGCGACACACGTACAAGCGATGCGCCACGCTGCCAGCATATGGCGCACTGCGGACCGGTTCTTCGCTCCGCAGGCCCAGCAGCGCGGCGGCCCGTTCGCCCGCCGCGGCCTCATCGGCGGCGACCTCCCCCTTCCAGGCGACGAGGATTCCGTCGAGGCGGAGTAGCGGTGCCGCGTACTCACAGAGGACGCTGAGCGGCGCGACCGCCCGAGCCGTCACGACGTCTTGGGCGCCCGCCCCCGCGCTCCAATCCTCCGCCCGTGCGTTGACCACGCGGGCGTTCGTGATACCGGCAACCTCGATCGAGCGCTCGAGGAATTCGCATTTACGCCTCACGCTCTCGATCAGCGTCACCGCGGCGGCCGGGAGCGCGATCGCGAGGACGATCCCTGGAAAGCCCGCCCCGGCGCCTATGTCCGCGACCGCCGTCGCAGTGCGGACATCATCGAGAGCAAGCGCCGTGAGCGAGTCTGCCGCGTGCACGTCCAGCGCCGCCTCGCCGCGGACCGAGCTCGGAGCGTGCTGATCTTGTTCGAGCAGTTCGAGGACGACTCCAAGCTGCCGGGCCTGGTCGTCGTGCAGCGACCACCGCCCGGCGAGTTCGGCGAGCGTGCTCACTTCAGGCGCATGCGTTCGATGTAGCTGCTGTAGCGCTCGCGCATTTCGGCGAGTCGGTTCGCCGCGTACGCGTCGAGTTCCCCAAGCGGCGTCTGTTCTAAAACCGGCAGCACATCCTGAACGAGCGCCGCCCCGCGCGCCATCCATTGGTAGTAGCTGCGGCCGCCGTGGCCATAGGGGCCGTAGAGACGGGTTCGCGGAAAGCGCGCGATCAACCAACGAAACAACAGCTCGTGGCGGACGTGCATCCGCAGCGTGATCTGGGGCTGCTTGCCGTCTCCGCCGAACGATCCCTCGCCGATCAGGATGCCGACCAGGACGCCGCGGTCGAAGTCTGTGAGCTCAGCCATGTGATCCGGATTGTTCCAGAGCACTGTTTCACCGTCATGAAAAACGTGAAACATGCTCCGGGGCGTTCCGTCCC
>DATGHN010000364.1:0-2154 GCA_035308005.1 Solirubrobacteraceae bacterium | reverse complement strand
CGCCCCGACGGCGGTCGCCTCTTGGCCGCGTCCGTCGTAGAAGGAGCCGGGGATGCGTCCCTGCTTGTAGAGGCTCAGGCCGCGCTCCTCGACAGCGCGTGTCAGCGACATCAGGCGCAGCAGCTCGACGCGGTCAGCGAGCGTCAGGTGCGAGGTGCTCCCGTTCGCGGCGTCCGTGAGGGCGGGAGAATCGGCGCTGCGGGTGTCAACGGTCGTCAGGGCGCTCACACCTGTTCTGCTCGCTTGCGGCCGCGCTTGCGGCCGCCCGACCACGCGGATCCTAGACCTCCTCGCAGCGGCCCGCCGCGGTGCAGGCGGATGTTCAGGCCGCCGTCGGCTCCGCGGCGAGGTCGTAGCGGCGCAGGATCCGGTAGAGCGTCGAGCGCTCCGCGGCCGGACGGCCCGCCGCGTGGGCGGCGCCGACGAGCTGCTCGGGGTCGAGCTTGACGCCGTGGTAGGAGCCGGCCATGCGGCTGATCGACTCCTCCATCAGTGTCCCGCCGAGATCGTTGACGCCCCAGCGAAGCGACTCCGTCGCCGCCTCGAGCCCCATCTTGACCCACGACGCCTGAACGTTGGTGATCGTGGCTCCGAGCGCCAGGCGGAAGACCGCCGAGTGCTTGAGCTTCTCCTCGGTGGAGATCTCCTCGACGCCGTGGGTGCGCCCGAGCAGCGTCTGGAAGGGGATGAATGACAGCGGCACGAATTCAGTGATTCCGCCGGTGCGCTCCTGGAGCGAGCGGATCACGCGCATGTGCTCGGCGAGCTCCCATGGCTCCTCGATGTGGCCGAACATCACGGTCGCGGTCGAGCGAAGACCGGCCGCGTGGGAGGCCTCGATGATCTCGACCCAGCGGGCGACCGGGAGCTTGTTCGGTGAGATCCGCTCGCGCACGCCGTCGTGGAGCACCTCGGCGGCCGTCCCCGGCGTCGAGTCAAGGCCCGCCTCGCGTAGCCGCGCGAAGACCTCTGCGGGCGGAAGGCCACTGATGTCGCACATGTGCGAGATCTCCATCGGCGAATACGCGTGCACGTGCAGCTGCGGCGCGGTCTCCTTGATGATCCGCAGGTAGTGCTCGTATTCCTCGAGGCCCCAGTCGGGGTGGATCCCCGACTGCATGCAGATCTCTGTGGCGCCGTAGTCGACCGCATCGCGGATCTTCGCCTCGAGCGCTGGGCGGTCGTAGACGTAGGCGTCCGGCGAGCGGCGTCCCTGGCCGAATCCGCAGAACGCGCAGCCGACGATGCAGATGTTGGAGACGTTGATGTTGCGGCAGACGACGAAGGTCACGGTGTCTCCCGCGAGCTCGGCGCGCAGCTCATCGGCGGCCTCGCGGATCTCCTCGATCGCCTCCGGGCGCGTCTCGGCGAAGAGCGCAGTCAGCTCCTCCTCGTCAAGCCACGCGCCGTCGCGGCCCTTGGCGATCGCCTGTGGGACGAGGTCGCGGTGGATGATCCGATCGCTGCGCCGTCCCGAGCCGCGCCGCGGGATAAACGACCAGTAGCGCGCGGTGATCACGTCGAGGACGCCCTGCGCGACCCAGTCGGGCTCGATGTAGCGGGCGTAGACGCAGAGGCGCTCGGTCAGCGCGATACCGTCCTCAGCCAGGCGGCGGCGGACCTGGTGCGGCGAGGGGAACGGGTGCTCGGGCGAGATGTGGTCGCCGTTTGAGCTCAGCCCGCCGAGGTCGGTGGCGCCGGCGGCGACGAGTGCCGGCCAGTGCTCTGAGAGGTTCGGCGGGACTTGGACGCCGACGTCCGGCAGCAACTCGCGCGCCGCGGCGATCACGTCAGCGATCTCCTCGAGCGTCACCTCGCGTGCCCAGTCCGGCAGCGGCAGCGTCGGGTGGCGCCCGAGCCCGGTCCGCCAGTACTCCTCGGCGGCGGCGGTCGCGACCTCCGCCGGCTCCTCGCCGTAGTAGCGGCGGTGCGGTACGAAGTTCTGGATGATCAGCTCCTGGATGTGGCCGTACTCGGCGTGCAGCGCCGCGAGCGCCTCGAGTGCGGCGATGCGATCGGCCGGCTCCTCGCCGATGCCGAGCAGGATCCCGCTCGTGAAGGGGATCGCAAGCTCCCCGGCCGCGCGGATCGTCTCCAGGCGAAGCGCCGGGTCCTTCGTCGGCGACCCCTGATGGGCCAGCAGGTCGGGGCGCG
>DATGHN010000363.1:0-2709 GCA_035308005.1 Solirubrobacteraceae bacterium | reverse complement strand
CGTTCGGGTCCACGATCGACACGCGGGCCGGCGGCGTGACGCTGACGGCCGCGCTGCCGAAGGGCGCGACGCAGACGGGGCGGTTCTCCGACGGGGAGTTCGTGCTGACGCAGGCGAGCGACGGCACCGTGACCCTGACGCTCGCCGGCGGCAGCTTCACTCCCTGCCCGGCGCCCGGCGCGTCGTCGGCCTCGGCGCCGCGCGCCCTGCCGACTGCCGTGATTCGCGAGCTCTCGGGCGAGGCGCACGGCAAGTTCGTTACAAAGGGGCGCTACGCCTCGGCGTCGGTCAGCTCCTCGGCGTGGATGACCGCCGATCGCTGCGACGGGACCTACGCGGCCGTGACGACGGGTAGCGCGATCGTCGTCGCCAACGCGAGCCCGCACGTCAAGCACGACGTCAAGCAGGGGCACGGCATCCTCGTCCGCGGTCCCGGCTAGTGAGTCACGCTCCCGTCGCGCGCTCGTGCTCGCGGCGATGGCCCTTCGAGAGCTCCTGGAGCGACGACTGGTCGAGCGCCGCGGCGTCGACCGCCGCAACGCGGCACGGCGTGACGGCGATCAGGCTCGAGGTGCGCCCGCCCTGCTCGAGGTGCGCGCGTTCGCCGAGCAGCGCTCCGGGGCCGTACTCGGCGAGTCGCTCGCCGTCCTTCTCGACGAGCAGCACGCCGTCGAGCAGCAGGTAGACGTCGGTGCCGGGATCGCCCTGACGGACGAGGTGCTCGCCGGCCGCGACCTTGGCGATCCGCGGCTTGACGTTGGCGGACATGATCTTCGCCGACAACTGGCGCTCGAGCGCGGTCTCGACGGCTGTGACCATCGCCGCGGACTCGGTGTCGCCCCACGGGGTGTGGCGGCCGAAGGACTTGCGAAACCAGTCTTCGAAATCAGCGAGGCCGGACTTCGCCGATAGGCGGCCGCGATTGTCGTAGATCCAGTGGCGGGGGAAGCGGCTGTGGCCCTCAACACTCGCGTCGGCGCTCCCGTCGGCGTGGATCGTGAGCGTCAGGGTCGTCCAGACGAGGGGGGCCTGCCACTGGATGTAGGGACGGCGACGGACGCGGCGCGGCGCCGGGAGGCCGGTGCGGCCGCCCGCGGTCTGGACGAATCGCACCCAGCCGTCGCCGCGAGCCGGGGACTTGCGCAGGTCGGGGAGGGCGATCGCCTCGAACTTCCGGCTCATCGGGCCGACCCTGATCGTCGTTGCGCCCATCATCCCCCCGCCGGAGTAGCCGCAGTCGGTGATACGCCCGGAGTCGTCGACCTCGACCCACGCCTCGAGCACGTTCGCGAAGCGGAAGCGGTCGGTGACGCGGAGTTCCTCGATGTCGGCGATGACGTCCGGCGGCGGCGGGTCGTAGTGCGTGAAGCCGGCGTCGAAGGCCAGTCGCATCGAGCCCTCGATCGCCTCGGAGGGGATCCACGACACAGACGTGATCGAGCTCTTATGACGCATCGCTGGCCTGAGGGAGGGGCGCAGCGTAGCAGGGGGTCATGAACGTGACGGGCGTTAAACTCGACCCCGCGGGGCCATAGCTCAGATGGGAGAGCGCCTGCTTTGCAAGCAGGAGGTCGCCGGTTCGATCCCGGCTGGCTCCATGGGGAAAGTTCCGTCGAAGGAGCCGCTCGCGGCTGGTCCGGCGATTGTCGGTGGTTCCAGCAGGGCGGGGGTCGACGGGTCGAGGAAGTCGAGGATGGTGGCGGCGTTCGCGTCGCGTCTCGTCAGGGCGGGCAGGTTCCATTTCGCCTCGATGGTGGCGAGCACGGACGTGTGGTCGTGGTCGACGTTTGTGGTATCGCCAGGCTTTGAGTAGGGCGATACCACGATTGCTGGAACGCGCGGGCCGTACTGGGTGTAGCCGAGCACCGGGTCGCCGGGTTCCAAGATAGGCGGAATGTCGTCGGGGGCGATTGCCAGAGGTGGGGGCACGTGGTCGTAATAGCCGCTGTCCGGCCCCCTCTTGTTCGGTCCAGTCGGAGTGTTAGTGCTCTGGCTTGTGGGAGTCCTTATGAGAGGGGACGGGTCTGATGGCGTCAGCGCGGCGTTATTCGCCTGAGCAGATCGTGGCGAAGCTTCGGGAGCACGAGAAGCTTCAGGGGCAGGGGTTGACGATCCCGCAGGCGTGCAAGCGGATCGGGATCAGCGACCAGACTTTCTATCGCTGGGCGTATCAAGTACGGGGCGCTGAAGGAGGACGAGGCGCAGCGGCTGAAGGTGCTTGAGCAGGAGAACAGCCGGCTGAAGCGGATCGTCGCGGATCAGGCGTTGGACATCTCGATGCTGAAGGATTTGCAGCGGGGAAAATGGTGAGCCCGTCGCGCCGGCGCGACGCCGTCCGCTATCTGGTCGGGCGGCATCCGGTGTCGGAGCGGCGGGCGTGCAACCTGCTGGGGCAGCATCGCTCGACGCAGCGGTATGTGTCGCGGCCACCGGAACTCGAGGAGCGCCTCATCGAGCGGAGGAATGTCCTCGCAGCTCGCTATCCGAGGTATGGGTATCGGCGTATCTGGATGCTGCTGCGCGGTGAGGGGTTCGAGGTCAACCGCAAGCGCATCGAGCGGCTGTGGCGTCTCGAGGGCCACAAGGTGCCTGCTCAGCGCAAGAGCAGCGGCCAGAAAGCACGCGGAGGGGCAGGCGGTTCGACGTGGGCGATCCAGGCCGAGCGCCCAAATGACGTCTGGTCCTATGACTTCGTGTCCGCTCGCACGG
>DATGHN010000362.1:0-4305 GCA_035308005.1 Solirubrobacteraceae bacterium | reverse complement strand
GCCCACGACGAACGCGACTTCGAGTTTGCGGCCGCCTTCGGGCTGCCGCTGCGCCGCGTGATCGAGGACGCGACCGGGGGCGAGTTGCCCTATACGGGCGCGGGCGTGCTCGTCAACTCGCAGGAGCGCTTCGACGGCATGCCCAACCTGGAGGCCAAGGCCGCGATCATCGACTGGCTCGAGGAGGCCGGGCGAGGCCGCGGCGCGGTCCACTTCCGCCTGCGCGATTGGCTGATCTCACGCCAGCGCTACTGGGGCTGCCCGATTCCGGTCGTCTACTGCACCGAGCACGGTCTCGTCGCGGTGGCGGAGGAGCAGCTTCCCGTCCTGTTGCCGGACGTCGAGGATTACGCGCCGAAGGGCCGCTCGCCGCTCGCCGCGGCGGAGGACTGGGTGGCGGCCACCTGTCCGATCTGCGGCGGCCCGGCGCGGCGCGAGACCGACACGATGGACACCTTCGTCGATTCCTCGTGGTACTTCCTGCGCTACTGCGACGCGCACAACGACGAGGCGGCGTGGGATCCGAACGTGCTCGCGCACTGGATGCCTGTCGACCAGTACATCGGCGGCGTCGAGCACGCGATCCTCCACCTGATGTACGCGCGCTTCTTCATCAAAGCGCTCGCCGACCTCGGCCACCTCTCATTTCAGGAGCCCTTCGCGGCGCTCTTCACGCAGGGCATGATCACGCGCGACGGCGCGAAGATGTCCAAATCGCGCGGCAACGTCGTCTCGCCGCGCGAGATCATCAGCCGCCTCGGCGCCGACACGGCGCGCTGCTACATCCTCTTCATCGGGCCGCCCGACCAGGACGCCGACTGGTCAGACGACGGAGTGGAGGGGATGCACCGCTTCCTCGCGCGCCTGTGGCGCCTCGCCGCAAGTGTCGCCGCGAGCGCGCCCGAGGAGGAGCCTCCGAGCGAGCCGAGCGCCGCCGAGCTCGAGCTCCTGCGCAAGTCGCACTGGGCGATCGAGAAGGTCACCTCCGAGCTCGCCGGCCGCTTCGCCTTCAACACGGCGATAGCGGCGATCATGGAGCTGACGAACGAGTGCAACCGCCTGCGCGACGCCGTCTCGCCAGGCACGATCCGCTTCGCGGCCTCGACTGCCGCCTCGCTGCTGTTTCCGTTCGCGCCGCACACCGCCTCCGACGCCTACGACATCCTCAACGCCCGCCGCGTCTGGGAGGAGCCGTGGCCGGTCGCCGATCCGGCCTACCTCGCTCGCGATGAGTTCGAGCTCGTATGCCAGGTCAACGGGCGCGTGCGCGACCGGGTCATGGCGCGCAGCGACTCCAGCGACCCGGAGCTCGAGGCGCTCTGCCTGGCGGCGCCCAACGTCGTCGCCCACATCGACGGCAAGGACATCGCTAAGGTCGTCGTGGTGGCCGGGAAGCTGGTCAACGTGGTGGTCAAGTGAGCTTGCTGAGGAGCGGCCTTGCAAAGCTGAGTCGCGACGACAGGGTTCTTGCCGCGTCCGCGATCGCGCTGGTGATCGGCCTGCTCGTCTTCCCGTGGTACTCGGTGACAGTCGCGGGGGTGGGCGTCAGCGGGCCGGCGACGAGCTCCCCGGATGGCTTCTGGGCAGTGCTCGCGCTGCTCGTCATCCTCGCGGTCGTCGCCGACCTCTTACTCGTCCGATTCAGCCCGGCGACCGCGGCCGCGACGACCAAGAGCGGGCGCGACCGCACGCGCGTCGTGGGCGTCGCCCTCGCGGCGATTTGCTTGCTGATCAAGCTCCTCGCCCAGACCAGCTTTCTCGCCTGGGGCTTCTGGGTCAACGCGCTTCTTCTGATTGTCGTCGCGGTCGCCGCCTGGGGGATCAGCGGGCGGCGTTGACGCCCCCGTCCGCGCCGCGTGTGGCCGGAGACCCGCGCGCTTCGGCGCCGCGGGCAAAACCTTGCGAGATCGCCGAGCCGGGAGGGATGGCGCGGGGGGCCGTCGTAGAAGAGACGTCATGGACCTCTCGAGGCTCAGCCGCGAGGACTGGACGGTCGGCGCCGGCGGGCTGCTGCTGGCCTTCGGCCTGGTCGCCTTCCCCTGGTCGACGGTCAGCGTCGGCCGCTATTCGCTGACGCTCGCGGCGACGGCCGGAGCGGGCGGGTTGTGGGCTGACCTCGCGTTACTCGTCCTGGCGGCGGTGGTCATCGACCTGGCGCTCGCACGGCTCAGCCCGCAGACGAAAGTGCCGACGACCCAGCTCGGCCGCGAGACGACACGCGCGGCGGCGCTCGGAGTCATGGCGCTGTTGATGTTCACGCGACTGCTCGCCCACACGGGCAGCTACGGCTGGGGCTTCTACGCCAACGTGATCCTGCTCGTCGCTGTCGCCTCCGCCGGCTGGCTGAACGCGCAGGGACACGCGACGCCGTCGGCGCGGCGCTCGCGCCCGTGGGCTGGCCCGCGCCGGGCAAGCCGCGCCGGGCACTAATCTCCCGCGTGTGGCGAGCTTCAAGCCGGCGTACCTGATCTGCGGCGACGACCACGGGCGGATCACGGAGCGGCGCGCACGCCTGCGCGCTCTCGCCGAAGCCGACCCTGACGCCACGCTCGAGCTGATCGAGGGGCCCGAGGCCACGCCCGACGCTGCCGCGGCGCTGCTTTCGGCGATGACCCTCGCGATCGGCCGCCGCTTCGTGATCATCGACGGCGCTGAGCGCTGGAAGGAGGCCGACGTCGAGGAGCAGCTGAGCGGCCCGCTCGCGGCGATCCCCGACGGCACGACCATCACGTTCTTCGCACGCGAGGAGGGCCGCGCCAAGGCGCCCGCCGCGCTCCACCGCGCGGTTCGCGCCGCAGGGGGAGACGTCGCGACGGAGACCGCCGTCAAGGAGTGGGAGCTTCCGGATTGGGCGATGCGCCAGGCTGCGGAGGTAGGGCTGACGCTCGACAAGCAGGCCGCCAAGCTGCTCGTCGCGATCGTCGGAACGCGCCAGGCGCGCCTCGTCCGCGAGATCGAGAAGGTGGCGCTCGAATGCGGCGAGGGCGCAAGGCTTGACGCCGACGGGGTGGCAGAGCGCGTTGGGCGAAGCGCCGAACGCAAGGCGTGGACGCTCGCCGATGCGGTCGTGGCCCGCGACAGCGCGGCGGCCGCGCGCATCTACCTGACGCTCCGCGCCCAGGGCGAGCGGGTCGAGTCGCTGATCTACTGGGTTACGCGCCGCCTGCGCGAAGCGCTGAACGTCGCCCGGCGACTCGAGCAGGGCGCATCGCCGGCGAGCCTCAAGGGCGAGCTTCGGATGCCGCCGCGCGCGGCCGCCGCGTTCATCGCCGACGTCTCGCGGACCGACACCAACGCACTTCGCGGCGCGGTCTGCTCGCTCGCGGACCTCGAACTCTCAACCCGCGGCGGCTCGCCGCTTGACGCCGACACGCTCGCTCTACGCACGATCGCCGCGATCGCGGCGGTCTGAACCGCGAGCTACTCGGCCTGGGCGGGCGGACGCAGCAGGCGCGCCGCGCGTGACTTCTTGCGCGCGCCGGTGTTGCGGTGAAGAGCGCCCGTCTTGATCGCCTTGTCGATCTTTGAGACCAGCGTGCGGTGCTCGGTCGCGGCGGTCTCTGAGTCGCCCGCGGCGACAGCTTCCTCGAGGCGGCGGAAGTAGGTCTTGATCGCCGAGGTGTGGCGGCGGTTCTCGAGCCGCTCGCGCTCGGCGCGCAGGATCCGCTTCTTCTGAGAGGCGATGTTGGCCATGGAAAAGGACGGCGGTTGAGACCGCGCGGCGACGTACTATAGCGGCGTTGGCCGCCTCGACCCCCGCAGCAAGTCAGGGCCGCGCGGCTCCCCCGGCGGGTCACGTCGCGCGCAATACCGCGATCTTCTCGATCGCCACGGGGCTTTCGCGGATCGCCGGCCTGGTGCGCGAGATCGTCGCCGCGCGCTTCTTTGGCACGGTCTCTTCCTACTCGGCGTTCACGATCGCCTTCCAGGTCCCGAACCTGGTCGCCAACCTGTTCGCCAACGCAGCCCTGTCGGCGGCCTTCGTGCCGGTGTTCACCGAGCTCCTCCAGGAGGGTAGGCGCAAGCAGGCCCTCCGCCTGGCCTCGACCGTCTTCTGGATCATGCTGATCGCGCTCGGCGCGATCACGGCCTTCTTCATCCTCGCCGCGCACGTCGTGATGCCGGTTTTCATCGGCGCTGGGAGCAACGTCTCCGGCTCCCTGACGGCGGGTCTTGCCCAGGTCCTCTTCCCGGTCGTGCTGCTGCTGGGCCTCAACGGCCTGCTCGTCGGGATCCTGCAGTCATACGACCGCTTCGGCATCGCAGCGATCTCGCCGCTCGTCTGGAACGCCGTGATCATCGTCG
>DATGHN010000361.1:0-7441 GCA_035308005.1 Solirubrobacteraceae bacterium | reverse complement strand
TAGGCGAGCGACGCCGCGGTCGGCTCGTTGATGATCCGCTTGACGTCGAGGCCGGCGATCCGGCCGGCGTCCTTCGTGGCCTGGCGCTGATCGTCGTTGAAGTACGCCGGGACGGTGATCACGGCCGAGTCGACCGTGTCGCCGAGGTAGGCCTCGGCGTCCGCCTTCAGCTTCTGCAGGATCATCGCGCTGATCTCCGGCGGCGAGTACTCCTGGCCGCTGATCTCCACGCGTGCGTCGCCATTGGGGCCCGAGACGACCTTGTAGGGGACGATCGCCTCCTCCTCGCCGACTTCGCTCTCCTTGCGCCCCATGAAGCGCTTGATCGAGAAAACGGTGTTCTGCGGGTTGGTCACCGCCTGACGCTTCGCGATGGTGCCGACCAGGCGCTCACCGGAAGCGGTGAACGCGACGACGGACGGCGTGGTGCGGCCCCCCTCGGCGTTCTCGATGACCGTCGGTTCGCCGCCCTCAAGCACCGCCATGCACGAATTGGTCGTGCCCAGATCGATACCGATCGTCTTGCCCATACGCACTTGCTCCTTTTATGCTCCGCAATAAATCTAAGTCGGATTGTAGAAGATTTTTGTCATGGGGTCAAATGGGGGCTTCGCCCGCGGGTAGGCCGCCTGACGCGCCGGATGAGTCGCTAGAGTCGAGGCGTGGCGATGTTCTTGGTGACGCTGCGCCGTTCGGGGCCCGAGTGGGACGCCTCGCGGGCGCTCGAGGAGCAGGACGGCTGGAGCGATCACGCGGCCTTCATGGACGGCCTCGTCGACTCCGGCTTCATCGTCCTCGGCGGCCCGATCGACGACATCCGCGTCGCCCACGCCGTCGAGGCCGAATCAGAGGACGCCGTCCGCGCGACCCTCGCGCGCGACCCTTGGAGCTACAGCCACCTGCGCATCGACGCCGTCGAGGAGTGGGAGATCCGCCTCGACGGCACCCGGCGGCGCTAGCTCGTCGGGCCGGTCGAGCCGGTTGGCCCCGTCGCGCCGGTCGAGCCGAGGACAGTCGTGACGTGTGCGGCGACGTCGGTCGTCAGCTCTTGCCCGCCCTTGGCGGCGGCGCCGCGCCCGCCGGACGCCACAAGCACGTCGGCCACGACGTCGTCGACATTGACGATGAAGATGCCAATCGCGGCGTGGCTGCCTTTGAGATGCAGGGTCACCGGCAACTCGAACGCGCCGTTGCCGATCGCGAAGCTGTGGATCCGCCCGAAGTCGATGTTCTTCGTCTTGAGGCCCGAGTGTCCGGCGCTCAGCGCGATCAGCCGCGCGACGAGCGGCCGCTCGGCCTTGGATTTGAAGATCCGCTTCTCCCCGGCGAAAACCGTGCCCGCGTTGGCAGTGCTCGAGAACAGCAGGATCGCCGTCGAGGCGACCACCAGGCGCACGCCCCCGGCCGTCGTCGCCGGGCGCCAGGCGCGGCTGTAATCCGCGACCACGCCTGAGGCCGGCGCGGTGTAGCCGTCGTTGAGGATCTTCGCTCCGGGCGCGAGGTCGGACGCCTGGATCACCATCTTCGAGAGGTCGGGCGTGCCGGCCGGCGGCGTGACCGCGAGCGCCGTCGTTACAAGCGCCGCGCACATCGCGACGGCGAGGCACAGCGTGCGTGAAAGATGCCTATGCATCGATTCAGTATGAGCCACTACCCCGCATTGCCCGCGCCCGAAGCGTCAATTCGAGATCGAAGCGCGCGTCGGGGTCATCGAGCGCGTCGCCGAAGCGTTCGCGTAGGCGCGCGAGGCGGTAGCGAACGGTCTGCGGGTGGACGTGAAGCTCGGCGGCGACCGCCGCCACGGCTCCCTGATGGCGAAGCCAGGCAAGCAGCGTCTCCTCGAGGCGCGCCGCCGCCGCCGGCGTGAGCGCGGCGAGCGGCTCGAGGCGTTCGGCGGCGAGCTCCTCGAGCAGGGCCGGATCGGCGTGCAGCGCCAGCGCGGCGAGATGCTCCTGTGCCACGAGCGGTCCCGCGCGGGGCAGCAGTCCCTCGCGCGCCAGACGCGCGCAGGCCGCCGCGCGGGCGAAGCTCTCCGACGCCCGCTCCCAGGGGACGCTTCGGCCGATAACGGCGAGGCGGCCGTCGAGCGCCACGCGGATCCGCTCGATCCGCCCCGGCGCCTGCGGGTCCCCGACGAGGACGCAGACCAGGTCGTCGACCCGCGCGCCGATCGCGCCCTCGCCGACGATCGCCGCGACCCGCTCGCCGTCACGGTGCTCGACGGCGATCGCCGCAAGCTGGCGGGGCAGCGGCCAGCCCGCCGCGGCGGCGCGCTCCTCGGCCTCGGCGGCGTCGAGCTCGCCGGCCACGATCAGGCGCACGAACGCCTGCCGCGCGCGCGAGCGCTCGCCGGCGCTCGCCGCCTGCACGCTCGCGTAGCCCTCGACCGACTCGGCCGAGATCTCATCTATGTAGGCGAAGATCGATTCCGCCAGCAGCGCCACGGTGCTCGCCTCGAGGCCCGCCGCGATCGCCGCCTCGGAGATCCGCCGCCAGGCGATTCGGGCGCCGATCCGGTAGGCGGCCTGTAGCGAGTCAAGCCCCCGCCCGGCGCGAAACTCGCCGCGCCCGAGCGCGAGGTAGACCTCGCGGCCGGGGCGCTCGCCGGCCGCTGGGTGGCCGAGTTGCTCGAGGAACTGGCGCAACGTGACCTCGATCGCGTCGCGCACGCCGCGTCCGAACTCGCCGTCCATCGGCTGGCGGTACTCGGGGATCGTCGCGGCGATCGCCTCGGTGATCTCATCGGCGACGTCGCGCAGGACCGGCGAGATCGCCCGGCCGACGATCGGGTCAAGCGACTGCCACGGCCTGATTTGTACATTCATTACAAGTTCCTGCCCGAAGCGTTGAGCCTCACCCAAGAAACCCCTGCCAGGAAAGCGTACTCTGTTACCAGTGACACGCGCCGAGCGCACCGCCAACATCGCCGCCGTCCTGATCCCCTTCCTGGGCGCGGTGGTTGCGGCGATCCTCGTCTGGGGCTCGTTCCTGCAGCCGCGCGACCTCGTGATCTTCGCGGGCATGTACTTCCTGAGCGCCTTCGGCGTGACGGTCGGCTTCCACCGCCTGCTTACGCACCGCGCCTTTGAGACCTACCGCCCGATCCGCTACCTGTTCGCGATCCTCGGCTCCTACTCCGTCGAAGGGCCGGTGCTCGACTGGGTCGCAGACCATCGCAAGCACCACACCTTCGCCGACGAGGAGGGCGACCCGCACTCGCCGCACGTCGGCTTCGGCGCCGGCTTCTCGGGCGTCATCCGCGGCCTCTGGCACGCCCACGTCGGCTGGCTCTTCGAAACCAACGGCCAGGCCGAGAAGCGCCGCTATTGCCCCGACCTCGCGTCAGACCCGAACATGCGCCGCATCAACCGCGCCTTCCCGCTGATCGTCGTCGCGACGCTCGCGATCCCCTTCTTCGCCGGCTGGGCCTGGGGCGGGACGCTCAAGGACGGCCTCGAGGCGCTGCTCTGGGCGGGCCTCGTGAGGATCTTCCTCGTCCACCACGTCACCTGGAGCATCAACTCGATCTGCCACTTCTTCGGTTCGCGGCGCTTCGCGACCGACGATCAGTCGACCAACGTCTTCTGGCTCGCGCTGCCGAGCCTCGGCGAGGCCTGGCACCACAACCACCACGCCTTCCCGCGCTCGGCCCGCCACGGCCTGCGCTGGTATGAGCTCGATCCCTCCGGCTGGCTGATCCAGGGGATGGCCAAGGTCGGCCTGGCATGGGACGTCGTGCTCCCCGACGCCGAGCAGCAGCGCGCCAAGTACGCCGATCAGCCGAGCGCCGCACCGGCCGCGACGGTCGGCGGCGCAAGCGCCTGAGGCCGGCGCGAGCGTGAGCTCGCCGCCGCTACCGCTGTCAAAGCCCCGCCTGCGCGGCGTCTCCCACCAGTGGGGGTTCTTCGTCTCACTCGCCGCCGGCGCAGCGCTGATCGCGGCCGCCCGCCCGGGTCGCGCGCTGCTGGCGGCGAGCGTCTACGCCGCCGCGGTCTCGGCGCTGCTCGGCACGAGCACGCTCTACCACCGCTTCGACTGGCGACCCGCCGCGAGGCGCTGGGTCCGCCGCCTCGACCGCTCGATGATCTACGTCCTGATCGCGGCGAGCTATACGCCGTTCGCGTTGCTTGCGATGCACGGCAGCCTCGCGACGGCGGTATTGATCGTCGTTTGGTCGGGCGCCGGCGTCGGCGTCGGCCTCCAGCTCATCTGGCCCGACCACCCCAAATGGGTCGCCGTGCTCGTCTCGCTCGCGCTCGGCTGGGTCGCCGTCGTGACGCTCGGCCAACTGCCTGAGACGATCGGCTGGTGGGCGATCGGAGCGCTCGTGCTGAGTGGCGTCCTCTACAGCGCCGGCGCCGTCGTCTACGCGCGCGAGCGCCCCAACCCGCGGCCCGGCACGTTCGGCTACCACGAGGTCTTCCACGCCCTCGTGCTCGCCGCGGCGGCGATCCACTACGCCGTCGTGGCCTTCGTCGTCCTGCCGCTGCGCTGAGGGGCGCTGCGCGGCGGCAGTCCGACACGCGGGCACATCCGCGCGAGCGCGCACCCGGCGCAGTCGGGCGAGCGCGCGAAGCACGTCCGGCGCCCGTGGCGCAACAGGTTGAGGTGGAGCTCGAGCTCCATGCCGGGCGGCGTCAGCGCCAGCATCTCGTCGTGGAGGCGCTCGAACGGAGCTTTCGCCGTCAGCAGCCCAAGGCGCGTAGCGACGCGGCCGACGTGGGTGTCGACCGGGACGTCGCGCAGGCCGTAGCTGAAGAGCAGCACGCAGGCGGCCGTCTTTCGCCCCACGCCCGGCAGCTCGCAGAGCGCGGCTCGCCCCTCCTCTACCGGCGCCCCCGCGAGCCAGCCGAGGCTGAGCGGCTCGCCGATCGCCTCGAGGATCGCCTGGATGCGCACCGACTTCACGCGCGAGATCCCGCCCGGGCGGATTGCCTCCTCGACCTCCTCGAGCGGCGCGTCGCGGACGGCCGGCCAGCTGACATCGCCTGGCCCTGGGCCCGGGAAGCGTTCACGCAGGCGCAGGAAGGCGACGTCGCGGTTGCGGTCGTTGGTGCTCTGCGAGAGGACCGTCAGGATCAGCTCGTCGAGCGGGCGGCGGTGCGGCGGCGCCGCGGGTATCCCGTAGAGCTCGCGCAGGCGCTCGGCGATGCGGCGAACGCGCGCGGGCGGCGGGCGACGGACGGCCTCGGTCACGCCGCTATCCTCGCGCCTTGCGATGAGCGAGGTCGAGCGGCACACCGGCGAAGTCGAGGGGCTTCCGGTCGGCTGGCGCTCGGCGCCTTTCGAAGGTACGCCGGCCCTCTACCTCCACGGCGTGCTGGCCAGCTCGCTGATGTGGACGCCGTTTCTCGAGGAGACCGGCGGCCTCGCGCTCGACCTGCCGGGCTCGGGCGCCTCAATCAAGGCGGGCACCTTTCCCTATTCGATCGCCGCCTTCGACGGCTTCATCGAGCGCTTCCTCGACTGGCGCGGCATCGACTCCGTCAAGCTCGTGATGCACGACTTCGGCGCCGCGGGCCTCGCCTTCGCCCAGCGAGCGCCCGAGCGCGTCGAGTCGGTCGTCCTGATCGACGCCCTGCCGCTCTTCGAGGGCCACCAGTGGCAGCGCCTCGCGCGGATCTGGCGAACGCCGGTGCTCGGCGAGCTCTGGATGGGCTGCCTCTCGCCCCGCCTGCTGCGCCGCGCGCTGCGCGACTGGAGCCCCGGCCCGATCTTAGAGCGCGACCTGCGCCAGTTCTACACGGAGCTCGATTTCGGCACCCAGCGCGCGACGCTGCGGCTACACCGGAGCGTCAAGCCCGGCACGCTCGCCGCCGCCGGCGCGGGTCTCGGCGAGATCGACGCGCCGGCGCTGATCGTCTGGGGCGACCTCGACCCGGTCAACCCGGTCGCCGCCGCCGAGCGCTACGCGAGCACGCTGGGCGGCGAGAGCGAGATCATGATCGTCTCCGCCGCGGGCCACTGGCCGTGGTTCGAGAGTCGCAAGGTGATCCCGGCGGTCGCAGCTTTTCTCGCGCGTGGCTGAGCGGGCAGCTAGGATCAATTCTCGTGACGGCTCGCCTCGCTCTCGTGCGAGGACGCGTTTTGCCGAACGGCTGGGCCGATCTTCTGCGTCAGTGCAGCCTGTTCGGACTCGCGTACCTCCTCTACCGCCTCGTCGAGGGTCTGGTCGCCACCGACTCCTCGGTCGCCTTCGCCCACGCGCGCGAGTTGATCTCACTCGAGCGCAGCCTGCACGTCTTCGTCGAGCCGCAGATCCAGGCCTGGGCGACGAGCAGCCACCTGCTGATGGTGATCGCGACCTACGTCTACATAAACGCGCAGACGACGATCCTGATCGCGCTGCTCTTCTACCTCTACATCGCCCACAACCGCAACTACTACTTCGTTCGCAACATGCTCTTCGTGGGCCTCGCGATCGGCCTGATCGGCTACGGGCTGTTCCCGACGATGCCGCCGCGCTTCATCCCCGAGTGGGGCTTCATCGACACGATCCAGCAGGTGACCGGCGTGTCGGGTAACAGCACGATCGCCGGCTTCTTCTTCAACCCCTACGCCGCGATGCCCTCGATGCACGTCGCCTGCGCGGTGATGCTCGGCTGGAGCTTCAGGCGGCTCGTGCGATCGCGGATCGCCAAGGTCGCCTGGACGCTGTGGCCGCTCTTCATCACCTTCATGACGGTGATCACCGGCAACCACTTCCTGATCGACGCCGTCGCCGGGCTCTTCGTGGCCGTCGTGTCCTTCTTCGCGGCGCGAGCGATGGCGGCGCTGCGCCCGCATGCCTGGACGTTCCGGGTTCCGGCGCCGGTCAGTTCCGCCGCCACGCCACAGGGCTCCCCGGTCCCGGCGTGAGCACGACCGAGCGCCCGCCGCGCCCCGAGCGCCGCGAGCGTCGCCCGATCGCTTCACCCGAGCGGCGCGAGATGGTGCGCAACCGCCTGATCGAGTCGCGCCTGACGCCGAATGCGATCTCGCTGACGGGGCTCGCGCTGAACGTTCTCGCCGCGGTACTCGTCTGGCAGCAGCTCTACTTCCTCGGCGGCGTGGCCTTCATCGTCGGCTCGATCATGGACACGCTCGACGGGCGCTATTCGCGCATGTCGGGCAAGGGCACGTCGTTCGGCGCCTTCCTCGACTCCACGCTCGACCGCTGCGAGGAGGGCATCGTCCTGACGGCGGTGGCGGGCTACTTCGCGATGCACGGCGACCGCTTCGCCGCGGCGGCTGTCGTGGTCGCAGTGCTGGCCTCGCTGATGGTGAGCTACACCCGCGCACGCGCCGAGGCGCTCGGCGTGGAGTGCAAGGTCGGCCTCGCCACCCGCCCGGTGCGCGTCGTGATCCTCTCGGTCGGGCTCGTCTTCGCCCGCGGCGCCTCGCTCGGCCACTTCTATCTGCTCGCCCCGGCCGTGTACGTGCTCGCCGTCCTGAGCGCGTT
>DATGHN010000360.1:0-2364 GCA_035308005.1 Solirubrobacteraceae bacterium | reverse complement strand
ACGATGATCGGCACGTCGGCCGCGCGTGCGTGGTCGATCGCCTCGTCGGTCTGCGGCTTCACGCCGTCGTCGGCGGCAACCACGATCACCGCGATGTCGGTGACGCGGGCGCCGCGTGCGCGCATCGCGGTGAAGGCCTCGTGACCCGGGGTGTCGAGGAAGGTGATGGCGGCGTCGCCGTGGCGGACCTGGTAGGCGCCGATGTGCTGCGTGATGCCCCCGGCCTCTCCGGCTGCGACCTCCGTCTCGCGGATCGCGTCCAGCAGCGAGGTTTTGCCGTGGTCGACGTGGCCCATGATCGTGACGACCGGGGGGCGCGGCAGCAGCGCCTCGTCGGTGTCCTCGAAGTCGGGCTCGGCGTCGACGTCGTCGGCGGCGTGGACGATCTCGATCTCCTTGTCGAACTCGCCCGCGAGGACCCCGATGGCGTCGTCGGAGAGCGTCTGCGTGAGGGTCGCCATCTCGCCGAGGCTCATCAGCTTGCGGATGATCTCCGGCACCGCGACGCCGAAGTACTCGGCGACGTCCTTGACGGTCGAGCCGGAGTTGATTCGAATCAGGTCGGTTGCGCCACGCGCCGCCTCATCGATCGGGGCGACGGTGTCGTCGTAGGTGCCGCGACGGCGGCGTCCGCGCCGCGGCGGGCGACGGATCGGCTGCGAGGCCGGACCGCCGGCCTGCCGGCGCGAGGCCTGAGAGTCGATGACGACGCGGCGGCGGCCACCGGGACCGACCGCTCCGGGGCGCTGCTCGCCGGTGCGCGAGTCGCGCGTCGGGCGCGAGCGGGAGGCCTCGGCTTGCGCAGCTGCGGCGGCGGCGGCGGGGGGCACTTCGGCGGCCGGTGCGGGCGTTGGCTCGGCGGGCGGAGGCGGCGGCGCCTGAGGTTCGGTTTTGGGGGTGCTCGCCTGGGGCTTAGCGGCGGCCGCATTCTTGCCGGCGCCGTTTTGGCCGAGCACGCCGAGTGCGGCGTCCTCATCGACGCTCGACGCCGCGGCCTTGGCCTCGATGCCGGCGGCGTTCAGCCGCTCGAGCAGTTCCTTTGTCGTCAGCCCGTGGGCCTTGGCGATCTCGTGGACGCGCTTCTTTGCCATCAGCCGACCGATTCTACGTTCTCGAGGTCAAGCGCACGCGATGAGCGAAACGCGCGTTGCAGGCCGCCGCGGGCGGCGGCGCTGCCGAGACACGGTTCCGAACAGACGTAGGCGCCGCGGCCCGGGAGGCGCTGCGCGCGGTCGAACACGAGCTGTGACCCGCCCTGCACTGCGAGGCGGATCAGCTCGCGCTTCGGCGCCCGGCGCCCGCACCCAACGCAGCGACGCTGCGGGGCAAGCGCTACGGCTATGACTGGAGCCCTTCGGCCTCGACCGGCGGTTCGGCGTCCGTCGGCGGGGCGGCAGGCTGATCGGGCTCGGGGGCTTCGGCAGGCGGTTCCGGCTCGCTTGCGGCGGCGACGTCGTCGGCTGCGGCGAGCGCCTGGTGGGCCTCGAGTCCGCAGTAGCGCGAGCCCGGGAGCGACGCGTTCGGGCAGCGGCGGCCGTTGCTCATGATCGCCGCGCAGCGGCCGCTCGCCTCGAGTTGCTCGCCGTAGCCCTGCTCGGCCTCCTCGGCGGCGAACTCGCTCTCGGACTTGATGTCGACGCGCCAGCCCGTCAGGCGGGCGGCGAGCCGGGCGTTCTGGCCCTCGCGCCCGATCGCCAGCGACAGCTGGTCGTCGGGGACGATCACGGTCGCCTGCTTGGCGGCGTCGTCGACGAGGACCTCGCGCACGCGCGCCGGGGAGAGCGCCTTGGCGACGAATCGGGCGGGCTCGTCGTTGTAGGGGATGATGTCGATCTTCTCGCCGCGCAGCTCGGAAACGACCATCCGCACGCGCGAGCCGCGCGGGCCGACGCAGGCGCCGACCGGATCGACGCCATCGGCGTGGGAGATCACGGCGATCTTCGAGCGATAGCCCGGTTCGCGCGCGACGCCGGCGATCTCGACGAGTCCGTCGGCGATCTCCGGCACCTCGAGCTCGAACAGCTTCTTGATCAGCTCCGAGTCGCGTCGCGAGACGATGATGCTCGGCCCCTTCGTCGAGGGCGAGACCTCCTTGATCACGGCCTTGATCCGCTGCGAGTGGTCGTAGCGCTCGCCGTCGACCTGCTCGGACTTCGGCAGCAGCGCCTCGACGCGCTCGCGCAGCTGGACGAGCGTGTAGCGGGAGTCCGACTGCTGGACGATGCCGGTGATCAGCTCGCCGACGCGGTCGCGGTACTCCTCATACATCATGTCCCGCTCGGCCTCGCGGATCCGCTGGAGGATCACCTGCTTGGCGGTCTGCGCGGCGATCCGCCCGAAGTCGCCGGGCGTCACGTCGCGCTC
>DATGHN010000359.1:0-14296 GCA_035308005.1 Solirubrobacteraceae bacterium | reverse complement strand
CGGTCGGTGAACGGATGCTCGCCGGGAGCGGCGTCCGGACGCTCCTCCGGAAGTTCGGGATCCTTGACGAGGAGCGCCGCCGAGTCGATTCGGACGCCGGCGACGCCGCGGTCGAACCAGAAGCGAAGGATGTCCTCGTGCTCGGCCCACACCTCCGGGTGTTGCCAGTTGAGGTCGGGCTGAGCGGGAGCGAAGAGATGGAGGTACCACTCACCGTCGCCGTCGCGCGTCCAGGCCGGACCGCCGAAGATGGACTGCCAGCCGTTCGGGGGCAGCTCGTGGTTTTCGCCGCTCCCCGGCCGAAACCAGAAACGCTCCCTGGCCGGCGATCCGGCCGGCGCGGCAAGCGCCTCGCGAAACCACGGGTGCTCGCTCGAGACGTGATTGGGGACGATGTCGACGATCGTGCGGATGCCGAGCGCGCGCGCTTCCGAGATCAGCTCCTCGGCCTCCCACAGAGTCCCGAAGGCGGGATCGATCGATCGGTAATCGGTGATGTCGTAGCCGGCGTCGGCCAGCGGCGACGGGTACCACGGGTTGAACCAGAGCGCGTCGACGCCGAGCGCGGCGAGATATGGAAGGCGGTCCCGTACGCCGGCGATGTCGCCGATCCCATCGCCGTTGGCGTCGGCGAAGCTCCGGATGTAGACCTGGTAGACGACCGCGTCGTCCCACCAGTGGCGGTGGCCCGGGCGCTCAGGGTCGCGTAGCGGCGCAGCCGCCTTCGTCGCGTCCGTCTCCCTCATGGGGCCGAGCATGACACACTCGACAAGCGAGTGCAAGAGACAAATTGAAGTTCGTAACTTTCGTACTGCTTACCGCAAACTTGCCATCCTCAGCGCCCCGGCGCGTTGGCCGTTGTGCCTCTCGCCACGAGCTCCGGCTCGAAGAAGAGCTCGTCTGCGGAGACCGGCAAACCCTCGATCTGGCCCACGAGCATGTCGACAGCTGCGCTGCCGATCGCGTCGATCGGCTGGCGGATCGTCGTCAGCGGCGGATCCGTCGCGCTCATCAGCACGGAGTCGTCGTAGCCGATCACCGAAAGGTCACCGGGCACCGAAAGCCCCACCCGGCGAGCGGCGCGGATCGCGCCGAGCGCCAGCGGGTCGCTCGCGCAGATGATTCCCGTGGCGCCGCGTTCGATCAGGCGCGCAGCCGCCGCATGGCCGCCCTCGAGTCCGAACCGCGTGCGCTCGACGAACTCCGACGGCGTCGCCGACTTCGCCACGCGCTCGAACGCCGCGAGCTTGCGCGCCGAGGGCACGTGGTCGGGCGGCCCGAGGACGAGGCCAATCCGCTCGTGGCCCAGATAAGCCAGGTGCGAGTAGGCCTGCTCCATTGCGACGGCATCGTCTGTCGACACGCGCGGGAAGGCGAGGTTCTCGGCGGCGGCGTTCACGAGCACCACGGGCAGGCGCAGCTGCAGCAGGCGCTCGTAGTGACCGTGGGGGGCGTCGGCCTCCGCGTACTGGCCGCCGGCGAAGATCATTCCGGAGACCTGGCGCTCGAGGAGCATTTCGACGTACTCGGCCTCTGACGTGCTCCCAGTGCGCGTGCAGAGCACGGCGTTGACGCCGCGCTGGGCCAGCGCGCCGGCCACCACCTCGGCGAGCGCCGGGAAGACCGGGTTCTGGAGCTCCGGGACGATCAGCCCGACCATGCGGGCGCGACGGATGCGCAGGTGCGTCGGGCGCTCGTAGCCGATCACGTCGAGCGCCGTCAGGACAGCGGCGCGGGTTGCCTCCGAAATCCCGGGGCGGCCGTTGAGGACCCGACTGACCGTGGCCTCGCTGACTCCGGCCTGCTTGGCGACGTCGGCGAGCTTGCGGGCCACGCTGCAATTCTACGACAATTCTTGCAAGCCCTGTCAAAACTAGGGCAACAGCTTTCGTGTCAGCCGCCGTGACGCGAGCGCAAGGGCGAGCGATCCGAAGACGGCGAGATAGAGCGCTGCGAAAGCGATGTCCCAGTGAAAAGTGCCGAGCGCCGGCTCGCGTAGGAGCTGAATGCTCTGGTAGAGCGGCAGGATCTCCACCACCGGCCGGGCCCAGCCCGGGTAGACCGAGAGCGGATAGAACGTCGTCGCAAACAGGAACATCGGCAGCATCACGAGCTGGATCAGCTGAAAATCCGAGAAGTCGCGGAGGTAGGTAGTCACGGCGAGCCCGGCGGCGGCGAACGCGTAGCCGACGACAAGGGCTCCCGGGATCGCGAGCAGGATGCCAGGCGAAACGGCCAGGCCGAGCGCAACCATGACCACGACGAATCCGATGCAGGGGAGCAAGCCGCCGATCACGGCACTGACGACCTCACCGAGCGCGATGTCGGTCACCGAAAGCGGCGTCGGCACGATCGCGTCATAGCTGCGCTCCGTCTTCATCCGCGAGAAGACGACGAAGCTGGTCTGGTTGAAGGCCGCGTTCATCGCCGTGGTGGCCAGGATCGCTGGAGCGACGAAGGCGGCGTAGCGCACGTCGACGCCCGCCACCTTGCCGACGAGCGCTCCGACGCCGAATCCGATCGAGACCAGATAGAGCAGCGGCTCGACGAGACTCGAAAGCACGGGCGTCAGCGAGCGGCGGTAGATCAGCGCGTTTCGCGCGACGAGGCTGCCCGTGCGCTGCGCCGTCCAGCCGGCGGTGATCATGCCTGCAGCCGCCGCCGGTAGGTGACGCGGGCAACCGCGACGCCCGCCACGATGAACGCGAGGAGGTAGCCGACCCGCGCCGCGACTGTCTCCGCAGAAGCGCTACCGAGGCTGAGCGAGCGACACAGGGCGACTCCCTGTGACAGCGGTAGCGCCGACGCGATGAGTCGCAGGCCCTGAGGCAACTGGCCGAGCGCGAAGAACGTGCCCGAGAACATGTACATGGGCATCAGCACGAACCGGAAGGCTGCTTGGATCTTTGCCGGCGAGCGCAGGCCGACCGCCCAAGCGGCCGCCGGGGCGGCGAATGCAAGCCCTGTGAGGAGCGCCGCCGGGAGCGCGGCGAGCGCCCACCAGCCCGCGGTGACGCCGAAGGCCGCCATCACCGCGACGAACACCGCGCTTGAGGTGAGCAGACGGAAGGCGATGAACAGCAGGTGGCCGGCGAAGATCTCGGCCGGTTCGAGCGGCGTCGTCGCGGCGGCCCGATAGGAGCCGATCCAGCCTGCGGCCGCGGCGACGCGGCCGCCGCCCTCGATGAAGCCGGTCTGCATCGCGGACGCCGCGAGCAGCCCCGGCGCGAAAAAAGCGGTGTAGGAGGCGCCGCCGAGGGCCGCCGAGTGGCCCTGGTCGACGAGGTGGCCGAGTCCGACGCCGATCCCGAGCAGAAACAGCACCGGGTTCGCGACGCTGATCACGATCGTGCCGCGCCAGGTCCGGCTGTAGACCGTCAGCCAGTAACGGAAGACATGCCAGGCGCGCACCGCGTCAGTCGACGAGCGAACGGCCGGTTAGCTTCAGAAAGACGTCCTCGAGCGTCGCGCGCCGCACGAGCGCGGTGATCGGCGCCAGCGACATCGCGTGCGCTTCGGCCAGCGCCGCCTCGCCGTCGTCGGTGTAGACGACCACGCGATCCGGCAGCACCTCGAGCCGCTCACCGAGCTCGGCCGCACGGAGGCGCTCCGCGACCTGCGTCTGGACGTCCGCCGGGAAGCGCAACTCGAGGACCTCGCGCGTCACGTGGGCCTCGATCAGCTCCCGCGGCGAGCCCTCGGCCACGATCTTGCCCGCGTCCATCACGGCGAGCCGGTCGCAGAGCTGCTCTGCCTCGTCCATGTAGTGGGTCGTGATGATCAGCGTCACGCCATCGCGCTTCAGCCGGTAGAGGCGATCCCACAGCACATGCCTTGCCTGCGGGTCGAGGCCGGTCGTCGGTTCGTCGAGCAGCAGGATCTCGGGTTCGTTGATGAGCGAGCGCGCGATCGTCAGCCGGCGGCGCATCCCGCCGGAGAGGGTCTCGACCTGGACGTTCGCCTTCTCCTCGAGCTGCGCGAAGGCGAGCAAGCCCGCGATGCGATCGCGGACCACGCTCTTCGCCAGACCGAAGTAGCGGCCGTAGACATAGAGGTTCTCGCGAACCGTCAGTTCGCGGTCAAGGCAGTCGTCCTGGGGAACGACGCCGATCCGGGCCCGGATCGCGGGGCCGTCGTTCGCGGGATCCATGCCGAGCACACGCAACGTGCCGGCAGTGACCGGAGATGTTGCGCCGAGCATCCGCATCGTCGAGGACTTGCCGGCGCCGTTCGGGCCCAGGAAGCCAAACACCTCGCCGCGCTCGAACTCGAAGTCGATCCCATCCACGGCGCGAAACGGCGGCATTCCGTTCCTCGCGGCATAGGTCTTCGTGAGGCCTCTCGCCGCGACCACGCTCGTCTCCATCACAACCCCACCGTACCGAAACGCGACCGTTGACAGCAACAACCGTACGTAGTTACGCAACTTTCAACGACAGCTTGCGGAGCGTGCGACTCACCTAGCCGCGATCCACGACCGCGGTTATTCGAGCGAGTCGATCCAGCGTTCCAGCCGGCGCGTCTCCCGAGCCATCAGCTCGGGGGTGCGAAGCGCGTTGGTGAGCAGCGAAATCCCCTGATGTGAGGCAATCAGCGCGACCGCGAGGTCGCGCGCGTCGCGACGCCCCATGGCGCGAAACTGCTGCTCCGCCCAGTCGATCGGTATGCGGACGAGCTCAGCAGCCTCACGACCGAGACCATCCTGGCGCTTGTCGAGCTCCGAGCACAGTGTCCCCTGGGGACACCCGTAGCTCGCGGCGGCGTCTGCCTGACTCCGAAGCAGCCGCGCGAACGCCTTCAGACGCTCTCGCGGCGTGCGATGACGCTCGAGGCCCGCGAGCGTCGACGTCACCAGCTTCGCGTGAGCCGCTATGACCGCCTCGACAAGCTCGTCCTTGGTCTTGAAGTAGTAGTAGACGTTGCCGAGCGGAACGTCCGCGAGGCGGGCAACGTCGGCGAGCGTGGTGTGCTCGACGCCTTGCTCGTAGAACGCTCGGCTGGCACCTTCGACCAGGCGGTCGCGCTTGTCGCGCGGCGGCGCGAGTGTCGCCTCCATGTCTGTCGTCGAGTCAGTCATCTGACTCAGATGATAGCTAGCCGCGTCTCGGCGTCTTTCCTCTGCTAAGTTAGCTGACTAACTGACTCAGCCTGGAGGCCTCGCATGACCGAAAGCAGCGACCACGCTTCGTTTCTCTCGACCCGCCGCGGGAAGCTCACGCTCGCATTTGTGTGCGCGGTGGGGTTCCTCGACTTCGTCGACGCGTCGATCGTCAACGTCGCGCTGCCAACGATTCGCCATCACCTTCATTTCTCTGTTCAGAGCCTGCAATGGGTCCTCAGCGGCTATCTGCTGACGTACGGCGGCTTCATGCTCCTTGGCGGCCGGGCCGGCGATCTGATCGGCCGGCGCCGGATGCTCGTCTCAGGCACGGCCGTATTCGCGTTGTCCTCGCTCGCGGGCGGCCTGTCCGGGAGCGAAGGACTGCTCATCGCCGCGCGCCTTGCTCAGGGAACGGGCGCGGCAATGATGGTGCCGGCAGCGCTATCCATCCTGACCACCTCCTTCGTCGAGGGCTCCGACCGGCACACCGCACTCGGCGTCTGGGGCGCGCTGGCCGGACTCGCATCCGCCCTGGGCGTGTTCCTCGGCGGAGTGCTCTCCCAGGAGGCCGGCTGGCGCTGGGTGTTCTTCGTCAACCTTCCGGTCTGCGTCCTGATTCTCGTCGCCGCATTTCGGCTCGTTCCGCGAGAGCAGCAGCGCGCGCGGCTCGCCAATTTTGACGCGCTCGGTGCATTCCTCGCGACCGCCGGGATGCTCCTGCTCGTCTACGCGCTCGTAAACGCGCCCGACGTGGGCTGGGGCACGACCCGAACCGTCGCTGAGCTAGGCGGCGCGGCGCTACTACTTGCCGGGTTTGCGGTGAACGAGCTCCGACACCGCAACCCGCTTTTCCCGCTCTCGATATTTCGCATCAACGGGCTCGGCGCCGCCGACGCTGTGATGGTGATCGCGATGGCCGGCTTCTATTCGCTGTTCTTCTTCATCACGCTCTACATGCAGAACGTCCTCCACTACTCGCAGATCGAGGCTGGCGCCGCGTACCTGCCGACAACGTTTGGCGTAGCGATCTCTGCCGGGGTCAGCTCGCAACTGCTGACGCGCATCGGCACACGGCCGATCATCGCGCTCGGCGCTCTTGTGGCCGCCGGGGCGGTCTTTTGGCTGTCGCGGATCCCCGTCCACGGCTCCTACACGACCGATCTGCTTCCGGGTCTGCTGATCATGTCTCTCGGGCTGGGCGCCGTCTTCGTCGGCGTCCAGACGGCTGCGCAGGCCGGCGTCCCCCAGGACAAGGCCGGACTCGCAGCCGCCCTCGTCAACGCGTCGACGTGGCTTGGAGGCGCGCTCGGGCTGGCGATCTTCTCAGCGATCTCGACCAGCCGCATCCACGACCTCCTGGCGATCCACGCGGCCCAGCCCGTGGCGCTCACCGCCGGCTTCCACCGCGCACTGCTGGCAGCAGCCCTTTTCCTCGTCGCAGCGGCTGCGATCGCCTCGCGCGCCACCAACACCCGCGGCCAACCGGCGACGACAGCGGACTTCAACGATCCGGCGCCAATTCCCGACGCCGCCTGAGCAGTCGCTGCCGCGCGGCGCGGACAACCCACTCCGCGCGGCAGCGTTTCGCTCAGTGGTCGTGCAGCGGGAACGCACACTCCGCAGCCGCCTTGGTGAACTGCGGAGACTGCTCGTCGATCGTCCCCGGAAACACGAGTACAACGCCGTCGATGTTGCTGATGACGCCGGGCCCGCCATGTAGCGCGGCAGGGATGTTCGACGGTATCGAGGTCCGCGGCTCGGGGAAGTCCGAGACGCCGTGATGGCGCATGCACGCCGCGACCTTCAGCATCTGCGTCAGGGCCTGCTGCGAGGGGTGCGTGTGCGTACCAGGAGCCAGACCGGGCATCGGCACGAGTTTCTGGCACTTCGCCCTCGCCGCCTGGAACAGCGGCGATGACGGGTCGACGCCATGACCCGCCTGGAACTCGAAGCCGCCGCCGGGCGACGGGTCGGGGAAGCTGGGCTCGCCGTTCGCGCGCATGCACTTGGCGTAGGCGAGCGCCGCATCCTCCGGGTTCTTTGACGCGGTCGAGCTGGCGCTCGCCGCGCCGTCGGTGGTGGCGCTCGACGGCGACGTGGCCGAGTGGCTCGGCGCGCTCGACGTCGATGTGGTCGTGCTCGAGACTGCCGCGACGCTCGGATCCTTCGAGCCGCCGCCGCAGCCGGCCATGACCACGGCGCTAACGAGTGTGGCGAGGGCTAGCAGGCGCGCTCGCGGCGGCGCGCCGCTGAGTCGCCTGGAATGGACGCTGTCGTGCATCTTGCCTCCTTCGGGGTCTGCGTTCTGCGTCCGTTCTACGCGGCGAGCGGTTTCGCGAACGTTGCGCCCCAGCGAACTCGGCGGGCGACTGAAACCGCGCCGTAACCTCGCGGCGCTACCGTGAATGCGCATCCGTGCGCGTGCTTGTGATCGAAGACGATGAGGAGCTGGCCGAGACGGTCGCGGCAGGTCTGCGGCACGAGCGGATGGCGGTCGATGTGGCGTTCGACGGCGAGGTTGGGCTCGCGCGCGCGCTCGTCAACGACTACGACGTGATCGTGCTCGACCGCGACCTGCCGGGCCTTCACGGCGACCGGGTCTGCGCCAGGCTCGTCGACGGCGGGGCGCGCAGCCGCCTGTTGATGCTGACCGCCGCCGCGACCAACGACGACCTCGTGCAGGGCCTCGGGCTGGGCGCCGACGACTACCTCGCGAAGCCATTCGACTTCCCGGTGCTCGTGGCCCGAATCGGGGCGCTCGCGCGGCGAGCGCAACCGGGTATCCCGCCGGTGCTGCGTTCCGGCGATGTCATCCTCGACTCGGCCCGGCGTTCGGCGCGGCGCGCAGAACGCTGGCTTGAGCTGACGCCAAAGGAGTTCGGGGTATTGGAGCTGCTGCTGGGCGCCCAGGGACGGGTCGTATCGGCTGAGGAGTTGCTCGCGCGCGTGTGGGATGAGGCCGCCGACCCGTTCAGCGGCGCGGTCAAGGTGACGATCAGCCGGCTGCGGGCGAAGCTCGGCGACCCGCCGGTGATCGACACGATCGCCAGGGCGGGCTACCGGATATGAGCCGTCCCTGGCCACGACGCACGGCCCGGCTGCGCTTCACCGCTCTTTACGGCGCCCTATTCTTGATCTTCGGCGCAGCCCTGGTAGCCACCACGTACGTCCTCTTCGAGCGGGCGACTGAGTACAGGCAGCCACAGCTGCCGCAGGTCCCTCGGACCCCCGCGATCAAGCAGGTCAAAAACGGCCTCGTACCGCTCCCCCTTGCCAGCGCATACAGCCTGCCGCAACTTGCGAAGGCCCAGCATCAGCTCGCGACGGCCCAGCAGCAGCTGGCGCGCAATCTGCGGTTCGGTAGCGGCCATCCGCTGACATTTCCGGTACCTCGCCTGGAGCAGGACCAGAAAGAGCTGACCCGTGACCAGCATCAGCTGGCGCAGGTCCAACATCAGCTATCGCGCGCGGTTCACGAGATTGCCCAGGCGGGCACCGCGCAAGCCGCCCAGCGTGCTTCGGACTCACATGAGCTTCTGGTCGACTCGGGAATCGCCCTTGCGATCGTGGCGGTGCTCGCGCTTCTGGCCGGCTGGCTCGTCGCCGGCCGGATGCTGCGCCCTATCCGCACGATCACTCGCACGGCGCGACGGATTTCCTCGGCAAGCCTCCACGAGCGCCTGGCGCTCGGCGGCCCGGAGGACGAGCTCAAGGAGCTCGGAGACACCCTCGACGACCTCTTCGACCGCCTCGAGGCGTCGTTTGAGGCCCAGCGCCAGTTCGCCGCGAATGCTTCCCACGAGCTGAGGACGCCGCTCGCGCGCCAGCGAGCGCTGATTCAGGTGGCACTCGCCGACCCGCAGGCCAGCTTCTCCTCGCTCCGCGCGGCCCACGAACGCGTGCTCGCGTCGGAGCAGCACCTTGAGCAGATGATCGAGGCGCTGCTGACGCTCACGCGTGGCGAAGCCGGACCGGAGCGCCGCGAGGTGCTCGACCTCGAAGCGCTCGCCTCGCAGGCCGTGCTCGCGCGCACGGACGAGCTCGCCGACCGTGGCCTCGAGGTTCACGCGACGCTGACGGGCGCAGCGACGGCCGGCGACCCGCGACTCATCGAGCGCCTGATCGCCAACCTGATCGACAACGCGATCAGCCACAACAGCCCGAGGGGTCGTGTGGAGATCGCGACCGGAATGCGCGACCAGCGCGCCTTCGTGTCGGTCGCGAACACCGGCGACCCGGTCCCGCCCGAGGACATCGAGCGCCTGTTCCAGCCCTTCGAGCGGCTGGGCAACGCCCGCACCAGGCACGACAACGGACACGGGCTGGGACTCGCGATCGTCCACGCGATCGCCGACGCGCACGGCGCCCAGCTGACTGCAGGCGCTCGGCCTCAGGGCGGGCTGAGCGTGGACGTCTCGTTCCCACCGGCCGGCGAGGCGACATCCAGCTCAACATCCGGTGGCGCCTGAATGGCGCCGCGGCGCTCGTCTCAGCTCGGCCAGGAGGCGGTGCCAGGCACGCCATCTCCGCCCTCTGGCTTGGGACCGCCGACCGCGATCAGCTCGAGCCCGTCGGGACCCGCTTCGAAGGCGCGCACGACCTCTGGCGCAACGCGGACGACATCCCATTGGCGCAGCTCGACCACCTCGTCATCGAGCAGCATCCGGCCGGACCCGGCGACGACGACGTAAGCCTCCTCCTGCTCGCGGTGGCTGTGCGCGAATTCGGCGCGGAGGTTCGGCTGGTAGCGGACGTGGCTCACCCCGATGTCGCGCGAGTCGAGGTGCTTGCGGCCAAAGCGAACCTCCACGCCCGGCGCCCGGTCGCCCATGGAGTCCTCGACCTCCAGCAGATTCACGGTGGAAAAGCGGGACATTCGGTCTCCTTTGAGTGCGGTCGGCGGGACGATCTGCCCGCAGGACCTTACTGGCGCACCGCCGCTGCTCGGCCAAGGGCGTGTGGTTCCCGTTTGACGGCGGAGAAGTGTCAGTGTACGCTTACCGTTAGTGTCAACTTACCAACTCGACGCCTGGACAGCCCTCGGCGACCCGACGCGCAGGGCGATCTTCGAGTTGCTCGTCGAACATCCCCGCGCCGTCGGGGAGCTCGCGAGCGAGCTCCCGATCAGCCGACCCGCCGTCTCACAGCACCTCCGAGTGCTCAAGAACGCCTCATTGGTCGCCGACCGCCCGGTCGGAACGCGCCGCATCTACCGCGTCGAATCCACCGGCCTCGCCGCCCTTCGCGCGGATCTCGAGCGGTTCTGGACCGAGGCCCTCGCCAACTTCAAGACAGTCGTCGAGCAATCCGCCAAGGAGGATGAATGAACACTGAGATCCAAGCAGCGGCCACGACCATCCGGCGCACGATCGTCGTCGAGGCGCCGGTCGAGCGAGCCTTTCGCGTCTTCACCGAGGACTTCGATCAGATCAAGCCGCGCGAGCACAACATGCTCGGCGTGGATATCGAGGAGAGCGTCTTCGAGCCGCATGCGGGCGGACGCATCTACGACCGCGGCGTCGACGGAAGCGAGTTCCACTGGGCGCGCGTGCTGGCCTTCGAGCCACCCAACCGCGTCATCTTCAGCTGGGACCTCAACCCGCAGTTCCAGGTCGAGCCCGACCACAGCAGGACCAGCGAGGTCGAGGTGAATTTCATCGCCGAATCGCCACAGCGCACTCGCGTGGAGCTCGAGCACCGACACCTCGATCGCCATGGCGAGGGCTGGGAAGGCGAGCGCGAGGCCGTCGGCAGCGAGGGCGGCTGGCCGGTGTACCTCGAGCGCTTCCGGGCGCTGATCGCCGCGGAGGCCTGAGAGCGCAAGACGAGCCGCACCGGCGGATCGCCAGATTCGCCGGTGCGATGTCGCCGCGCAGGCGGCAGAAATGATCGCGCAGGCGCCCCGGATAGGGTGCTCATCGTGGCGATCTCAGGCGCAGATGCCGCGTTTCTAGTCGCCGCGGGCGCCGTTGCGGGCGTCGCCGGAACGGCCGGCGGGATCGCATCGCTGGTCTCCTACCCGGCGCTGCTGGTGGTCGGGCTCGGTCCGCTCACGGCGAACGTCACGAACCTGGTTGCGCTCCTCTCCGTCGGAGTCGGCTCGACGCTCGCGTCTCGTCCGGAGCTGGCCGGCCAGCGCGCCGCGCTGTATCGCTGGGTACCGATCTGCGCGATCGGCGGGACGCTGGGAGGGGTGCTCCTACTCGTGACGCCGAGCGCCGTCTTCGACTGGGTCGTCCCGTTCCTCGTGGCCGGAGCGGCGCTCGTGATGCTCGCGCAGCCGCGCGTCACAGCCTGGCATGCGTCCCGCGATCGCCCGCACGCCGAAACGATCCTGATCCTCATCGTGCTGGGCATCTCGATCTACTCGAGCTATTTCGGCGCCGGCTCGGGAATCATGATGCTCGCCGCGTTCCTCGTGCTCGGCCGTCAGGAGCTCTCGCGCGCGAACGCACTGAAGAACACCCTGACGCCCTTCACGAACGTGATCCCCGCGGTCATCTTCGCCGCTGAGGGACGCGTTGTCTGGGCCGCGGCGATCGCGCTTGCCGTCGGCGCTTTTGTCGGCGGCACCTTCGGCCCAAGGATCGTCCGCCGCAGCCCCGAGCGCATCCTGCGCTACCTCATCTGCGCCTGCGGCCTGGCTCTGACGGGCTGGCTGCTGGCCAACGCGGTCGGCTAGCGGCCGCGCCTACGACCCGCCGCGTGCGATGCGTCCGAGCCCGCGCAACGGCTTTGTCAGCCGCCAGCTTCGGCTTGACTCGTAGACGCGGATCGCCGCACGAAGCTCCTCGCCCTCGCCGCGAAGCGAGGTGACGTTGTGGCGCAGCGCGGCGAGCTCGCGCGGTTCGTCGGTTTCCCAGCGCTCGAGCTCCTCGACCGTGAACGTGCCCGGGCGCTTGCGCATCACGACGGCGCCCTGCCCGTAGAGCGGCGGCGGACCGGTCGGAGTTCCCGGCCGAAGCGCCAGGATCTCGAACGCGCGGCCCCAGTGCGCGCGCAGCCACCACTCCGAATGGACGATCAGCGGCCCGCCCTCATCCCAGTTGGCGCCCGGATAGAGGAAGTTCATCCCGGTCTGCTCCTCGTGGATCGCCAGCTCTCCGTGCGCGTCGATGCCGGGTCCGAAGACGGTGATCACAGCGATCCCGTCGTCGGCGAGCAGGCGGTGCAGCTCGAGCAGCCAGGCGCTCCATTCATCGAGCAGGTGCGTGAAGACCGAGAAGGAGAAGATCAGGCCGAAGTGCCCGTCGGGCTGCGCGGCGGGCGGCCAGGCCCCGACGCGGAAGGGATGCAATGGCGGCTCGAGGTTGGCCGCCATCCAGGCGACACTGCGCTCGTCGATGTCGCACGCCCAGTAGTCGGCCTCGGGATCCGCGGTCAGCGCGTGGCGGACGATGCGCCCGGCGCCGGAGCCGAAGTCGAGTACGCGCCGCCCGCGTAGCTCGAAGCCCTCGGGCAGAAGCGATTTGACGAGCGCCCACTGCTCGCTGCCGCGCTCGAGGTAGACCGCGCCGGGGTCGCGGCTGCTGTGGAGGTCCCAGCCGACCCGCCGCACGAGCGCCTCTGGGGGGAGCGGGACGGCCGGCACGCGCGCAGCCTACAGGCTTGACACCCGCTGCTTCCTGGTCTGGGACCGGGCGCCGGCACGCCCGTGCGACTACTTCCTGCGGGCCTCGTTCAGCGCCACCGCTTCGCGGATCAGGGCCGTGAGCGCGGGAGCGTCGATCGTGTCGGTCTCCGCGATATCGATCGCGCGCCGCGTGTTCCCGTCGAGGCTCGAGTTGAAGAGGCCCGACGGATCGCTGAGCGAAGCGCCCTTGAAGAACGTCAGTTTGACGACGCTCTTGTAGACCTCGCCGGTGCAGATGTCCCCGGCGTGAGACCAGACCGGCGTTCCGGGGCTCGTCCGCTTGGCCCACTTCCACTCCTCGACGACGTCGGGATCAGCCGCGCGGATGATGTCGCGCACCTTGCCGAGCGTCTTGCCACGCCAGTCGCCGAGCTCGCGAATGCGCTCGTCGATCAGCTCAGACGCAGTGCTTTCGCTGTCCGCCATCGCAGCCCGATTCTACGCCGCCCTAGACGCGCCCCATGGCGCGCCACTGCTCGGCGCGGATCCCGCAGCGCGCGTGGTCACACCAGCGTCCGCCGACCTTCACGTAGCGCACCGAGTAACCCGGGCGACGGATCTCGACACGCGAGGCCGGGCTCACGCGCCGATCATCGCGGGCTAGACTGCGCGGCGTGCGGCCGCCACGCGTCCGGCGTCGAGTTGACGAAGGACCGTAGGCGCTAGCCCTGATGCCGCGGAGCTTCGCCTCGCCGCAGCCGAACATCCCCGGGCGGGGCATCCTCGCGGGCTACAGCGCTCGCTTCTGGGGCGCCGTGCTCGCGATCGGCGTGGCAACCGGCCTGGCCGGAGCCGGTTTCGTTGCCCTGCTCAATCTCGTCGAGCGCGTTGCCTGGGGGCGCACCGCGAGCCAGTTCCTAGCAGCCGTCACCGCAGCCTCGCCGACTCGCATCATCGTCGTCCTGCTCATCGCCGGCCTGCTCGCCGGCGCCGGCACGCTGATCTGGCGGCGGGCGCAGGGCTCCGGCGGCGGCGAGGTGGCCGAGGCGCTGTGGTTTCACGGCGGGCGCCTCGAGCTGATTCCAAGTCTGCTGCGCGGCGTCGTGTCGATCGTGACGGTCGGCATGGGGGCGTCGCTCGGCCGCGAGGGAGCACCGCAGCTGGCAGGCGCGGCGTTTGCGAGCGAGCTGTGCGAACGCGCGCGTTCCTTCTCGCAGCGCGACCGGCGGCTGCTCGTCGCGGCGGGCGCCGGGGCCGGCATGGCCGCCGTCTACAACGTGCCGCTCGGCGGCGCACTGTTCGCGCTCGAAGTCCTCCTCGGGACGCTCGCGCTGCCGCTGGTGCTGCCCGCGCTGCTGACCAGCCTGACGGCCACCGCCGTCGCCTGGATCGTCGTCCCAACCCACGCCACCTACGCGCTGCCGGGCTTCGGCGTCGCGGCTCGCCAGGTGGTCTGGGCGCTGATCGCCGGCCCGCTCGCCGGCGTCGCGGCGGTCCTCTGGGTGCGCCTGGTCGCTCGCGCCAACCGCGCCCGCCCGACTCGCCGCTCGACGCGGCTGCTTGCCCCCGTCGTGGTGTTCGTGGCCCTTGGCGCCCTCGCGATCCAGTACCCGCAGCTGCTT
>DATGHN010000358.1:0-4880 GCA_035308005.1 Solirubrobacteraceae bacterium | reverse complement strand
CTCGAAGAGCTCGCGGAGATGTACGCCGAGACCTACTACGACGCCAACCCCGGGTGGCTGGCGAAGGACCGCGCCGAGCAGGCCTACTGGGACCTCGAGCACGCCGACAAGCTCGCCGACTGGAGCGAGCTGCTCGGCGCGCCGGCCGGAACGCTTCTGGACGTCGGCTGCGCGGGCGGGCTGCTGCTCGAGTTCGCCGCCAAGCACGGCTGGAGCACGATCGGGATCGAGCCCGCGGCCGAGGCCGTGGAGGAGGCTCGCTCGCGCGGCGTCGAGGTACGCCAGGGGCTCTACGACGAGGTCCCGATCGAGCCGCGCTCGATCGACGTCGTGCACACGAAGCTGGTCGCCGAGCACCTGCCCGATCCGCGCGCTTTCCTGCGCTGGAGCGCCGGCGTGCTGCGCCCCGGCGGCATCGTCTGCATCCACGTCCCGAACGACTTCAACTCGCTCCAGCTCGCCGCCCGCGACGCGCTCGGCAAGCCCGACTGGTGGATCGCGCCGCCGTTCCACGTCAATTACTTCAACTTCTCGAGCCTCGAGCGGCTGCTCGCGGGCACCGGCTTCGAGCCGGCTCGCCGCGACGCGACGTTCCCGGTCGAGTGGTTTCTGCTGATGGGCGAGGATTACGTCGGCGACGACGAGCTCGGGGCGTCGGTGCACCGCCGCCGCATGGCGCTCGAGACGCGCCTGGAGGCGCTGTCGCTGCGCCGGCCGTTGCACGCCCACCTCGCCGCCCTGGGAGTCGGCCGCGAGGCGATCGTGCACGCGAGGCTGCCGGCGTGAGCGCTCACGAGCGGCCTCCGGCGCTGATCCCCGTGCAGCAAGCGCCCGCCTTCGAGCGCGTCGGGCTCAACGCCGGCACGATCTCCTTCGACGACGACCCGGTCGGGACCAACAGTTTCTTCGTCTGCCGCCGCGACGGCGGCTGATCCGGGCCCGTCAGACCGGAGCGGTCTCGACCGCGATGTCCGAGACCGCTTTCTCGGCCGCCTCGATCGCCTGCTCCCGGGTTGCCCCCGTCGCGATGATGACTCCTGCGCGCGCGGGGTGGCTGTCGACGGGCCCGATCTCGTCGCCCTCGGCGACCCGCACCTCGCACAGCGCGACCTCCGGCCTGTGGGCGACCTCCTCGACACCGGCGACTCGCTGCACCCGGCCCGGGGACGGGAACAGCCAGCGCTGCGCGACGCCGCGCGACGCCGCGGGTATCAGCTCGGCGGGCGGGATCTCCTCGCCGAGGGCGATCCGGATCGCGATCCCGACAAAGTCGACTCCGGTGCTGAGCGGTATCTCATACGTGCAGAGATAGCCGCCGCTGAGGCGCGGCGCTAGCTCGATCACGAATGGCTCGCCTCCGCTCAGCACGACGTCGCCCTTGACGACGCCGTCGCGCACACCGAGGCTCTCGGTCGCGCGCTGGACCAGCTCGAGCACGCCGGCTAGCTCATCGTCCGCGAGCGCGCTCGGCAGCTCGCCGCCGTCCTCGATCACGAACGGCGCGAAGCGGGCGAGCTGGCGGTAGTTGCGGTCGGCGAGCCCGATCGTGTGCGCGCGCCCGCCGATCACCAGCGACTCCGTGCTGATCTGCGGGCCGGGCAGGTATTGCTCGAGCAGCAGCCTGCCGCTCGGGGACTGCGCGCGCGAGGTCGCGTACGCCCAGCCCGCATCGATCTCCTCGGTCAGCAGCAGCACGCCCCGGGCGCCGCGGCTGTCGACCGGCTTGAGAACCGCGGGGAGGCCGCGTTGCCCGAGCAGGCTGTCGAGCTCCTCGCGGCTGTCTACCGCTGCGAACCACGGCACCCTGATGCCGTCGGCGGCGAAGCGCTCCTTCATCGCGAGCTTGTCGGTGGCAAGCAGCGCCGATGCGACCGGTATGCCGGGGATGCCGAGCTCGGCGGCGACGCTCGCGACCGTCAGCGGCACATCGGAGGCGATGCAGATCACGCCGTCGATCGCACGCGTGCGCTCGTGGTAGTCGCGCGCGGCGGCGACAGTCGCCTCGACGTCGTAGGTGCTGGCAAGGATCGCGTCGTCGGCGACGGCCAGGCCCGGCGCGACCTCGGAGCCGTCTGAGACGACGACGTGAAGGCCAAGCTCGCGGGCGCGCAATATGCCCGCGACCGCCTCGGTGCCGCCGCTGACGACGAGCAGCGTGCGGCCGCCGGCGCTCACCCGTCGTTGGGCCACATGCGATCCATCGTCTGGCCGCCGAGCAGCATCGGGACGATGTCCTCCCCTGGATCGATGTGGCAGTGCACGAGCCCGGCAACAGGCGACTCGAGCAGCTCGGCGATCGCCGGCTCGAGCTGCGCGTCATCGGCCACCGTCCAGCTGCGGATCCCGTAGGCGGCGGCGATCGCGGCGAAGTCCGGATTCCACTTGTCGCCGCAGGTCGGGTCCGAGCCCCAGTTGAGCAGCTGGAACTGCGAGACGATGCCCAGCCGGTTGTTGTCGAGGACGATGATCTTGATCGCAAGCTCGTGCGCGACGATCGACGCAAGCTCCTGGATGTTCATCTGCAGGGAGCCGTCACCGACGAAGCAGAGCACCGTGCGGTCGGGGTCGGCGAGCTTCGCGCCGACAGCGGACGGGACGTCGTAGCCCATCGCGCCGTGGCCACCGGAGGTCAGCAGCTGCCGGCGCGGGAAGTCGAAGTCGAAATGGCGCGCCACCCAATGCTGGTGCGATCCGACGCCGGTCGTCACGATCAGATCGCGGCCGGCCGTCAGCCGGTTGGCGGTGGCGACGACGTTCTGCGGCTTGAGCGGCTCGCCGCGCTCGACGGCGAGCGCGAACTCGCGCCTCCAGGCGCCGATCTGCTCGAGCCACGGCCCGAGGTCGGGCACGTCGAGCGCTTCGAGGCGGTCGTTGAGGGCCGCAAGCGCGACGCGACAGTCGGCCTGCAGCGCTATGTCGACACGAACCCGCGAGTGCTCGAGCTCGCCGGGGTCGAGCTCGATCCGAACGACCGTCGCCTCCGGGGCGAACTCGGCCGTCTCCGTACCGGTCTGGCGGACGTCGAGCCGCGACCCGACGGCGAGGATCAGATCGGCGCCGTGGATCGCCCGGCCCGCGTACTGATTGCCCGTGTGGCCGTGGAAGCCCAGCGCGAGCTCGTGTTCGCTCGGGATCGCGCCGAGGCCAAGCAGGCTGTGCGAGACGGGAATCCGGCGACCGAACGCGAGCCGGCGCAGCTCCTCCTGCGCATGGCTCAGCAGGACCCCCTGGCCGGCGATGATCACCGGCCGCCGCGCTGCGGCGACGCGCGCGGCGATCTCCTCGACCACGGCGCCGTCGACGGCGGCCGAGTGCCCAGGCGCCCGTCGTGCCACCGGCCGCTCGGACTCGCTCAGCTCACCGCGCTGCACGTTCATCGGCATGTCGACCAGTACCGGCCCCGGTCGGCCCTCCATCGCCGCCTCGAAGGCGTCCTCGATCGCGATCGCGAGCTCATCGGGGGTCAGGGGCAGGAACTGCGCCTTGGTGATCGGTCGCATCAGCGCCACCGCGTCGACCTCCTGAAAGCCGCGCTGGCGCACGGGCCGCTCGCCGCGCATGTCGCCGGTGCCCACCTGGCCGGTGAGCACGACCAGCGGCGTGGAGTCGAAGTACCCGTCGGCGACGGCTGTGACGATGTTCGTCACGCCCGGTCCCGAGGTGACCATCGCCACCTGCGGCCGGCCGGTGATTCTCGCGGCCGCCAAAGCCGCGTAGCCGGCGCCCTGCTCGTGGCGTGCGGTGAAGATCTCGATGCCTCGCGCGACCGCCTCATCGAACACGGGGGCGATGGTGCCGCCGGGGAACACGTAGAGGCGCTCGATCTCGTGGCGCTCGAACGCGTCGACGATCGCGTGCGCCCCCAGTTTCAGCCGCGTTCCGTCGGCTCTAGCCAAGGTAAAGCCCTCCGTTGACGTTGATCGTCTGCCCGGTCACGTAGTTGGCGGAGCAGGCAAGGAACATAACGGCCGCGGCGACGTCATCAGGGGCGCCGAGCCGCGCGAGCGGAATCGCCGCGAGTTTCTGGCGACCGCCTTCGGAAGCGACCTCCCCGCGCGTCATCTCCGTTTCGATCAGCCCGCCGGAGACGCAGTTGACGGTGATGCCCGGGGCCGCGATCCGCGCGAGTGAGCGCGTGAGGCTGATCACGGCGGCCTTGCTCGCCGAGTAGTGCACGGCGAGCGGTCCGCCGAGCTGGCCGCCGGAGGACGCGATGTTGATGATCTGCCCGCCCCCGCGCGCGGCGATCAACGGCAGCAGCTCCTGCGAGCAGATGAACGGACCGCGCAGGTTTACGGCCAGCATCCGGTCCCAGTCGTCGTCGCTGATGTCGGAAAACGGCTTTTGCTGCAGGATGCCGGCGTTGTTGACGAGCACGTCGACGCCGCCGAAGGCCTCGACCACGGCGGCGGCCATCGCGCGGACGTCGTCGCGGCTCGAAACGTCGGCCCTGACCGCCAACGCGCGGCGCCCGAGCGTCTCGATCTCGGCGACGACCTCGGCGGCCGAGTCGGCGCGCTCGCGGTAGCAGAGCGCCACGTCCGCGCCCTGCTGGGCAAAGGCGAGCGCGATCGCCCGCCCGATCCCGCGGCCACCACCGGTCACCAGCGCGACGCGGCCTTCGAGGCCTCCGCTCACGAGCGTCCTTGGCTGGCGGCTTCAACCAGGCCGGCGCAGCGCTGCGCGGATCTGGGGGCGGCGCCGCCGCTTCGGGAAGCTCTTTGCATGCCGGGGCTGCGTGGCTGAGCCCACCGCAGCGCCCGCTATTGTAGGTCAGGGCGTCCGCGTATCCGCCGCTGCCGCACGAGGTCGGCGCTCCAGGTCATGAGCTCCAGGATCGCGCACTCGACAGAACCGCAGGGCACGCGCTCGATCGCCGA
>DATGHN010000357.1:0-6834 GCA_035308005.1 Solirubrobacteraceae bacterium | reverse complement strand
GCTTGCGCTTTTGCTCTGCAGCGCCGCGCTCGGCGCAGCGGCGCCGGGCGCGGCGGTCAGCGCGATCGCAGCGGGCTCAGACCACACCTGCGCCCTGCTCGACGGCGGGAACGTCGAGTGCTGGGGAGCGAATGGAGACGGTCAGCTCGGCGACGGCACGCTGCGGGGGCCGCAGAGCTGCGACGGAAGCCCTTGCGCGACGACGCCGGTGGGGGTGCGTGGGCTGAGCGGCGCGATCGCGATCGCCGCCGGCGGTGGGCAGACCTGCGCCGTCCTGACGGGCGGAACCGTCGAGTGCTGGGGAGCCGGAGTCGGAGCGACGCCGCTGGCGGTCAGGAGCGCGTCGGGCGCGATCTCGGTCTCCGTCGGCACAGATCACGCCTGCGCGCTGCTTGAAAGCGGCGGCGTCGACTGCTGGGGGGCGGGCGGCGACGGGCAGCTCGGCGGCGCCGATCACTCGGGCGCGGTCGCTGTCGCCGGGGTGCGAGGGGCGATCGCCGTCGCGGCGGGCGCCGAGCACTCCTGCGCTCTGATCTCCGGAGGTACCGTGCAGTGCTGGGGAGCCAACGGCTACGGCCAGCTCGGAACCGGCACGAGCTCCGGGCCACAGAGCTGCGGCGGGGAGGCGTGCTCGAGAGTCGCGGTCACCGTCGCCGGGGTGAGCGGAGCGGTGGCGATCGCCGCCGGCAACGATTACACCTGCGCGATCCTCGGCGGCGGGACGGTCGAGTGCTGGGGCTACAACTTCGCGGCCGAGCTCGGGATCGGGACGAGCAGCGGCCCGGCGTTGTGCAGTGACGGTGGCTGGTGCAGCCCGCACGCGGTCGGCGTCGACGGGCTGAGCGGCGCGTCGGCAATCGCCGCCGGCGGCGATCACACCTGCGCGATTGCCGCCGGAGCGCTCGAGTGCTGGGGCTACAACTCCTATGGCCAGCTCGGCGACGGCCAGAGCGGGGGCCCGCAGACCTGCTACTGGCAGCTCGTTCGCTGCGCCAAGACGCCGGTCGCCACGGACGCGCTCTGGGGGGTGGTGGCGGTCGCGGCGGGCGGCGATCACACCTGCGCGCTGCTCGCCGGCGGCGCGGTGCGCTGCTGGGGAGCGGACTGGTTCGGCGACCTCGGTGACGGCGCGCCGGCGCCGCAGGACTGCAACGGCTACCCGTGCAGCACGCGGCCGGTCGCCGTCTCGATCAGGACGCCGATACGAGCAGATACACACGCACAGGCGGCTTCGGCTCGAAGGAGACGACGAGGAAGCTCTGCCCGTTGACAGTGGCTGGGCCGGCGAGCGGCAGGCCGTCGGGATCGGTCCCGTCGCTTGAGGCGATCTGCGAGCCGTCGGGGTTGCGCACGTAGACCGCCGCTCCGGTGTATAGGTGAACCCAGTAGGTGTAGCCGTAGTAATGCTGCGCGATCGGTCCGAGCAGGCTCGTCAGGCGCTGCGCGACGCGGCCGATCTCGTCGGCGCGGACCGTCGCGCAGGTCTGCGCCGCGAGCGCGCTGGAGGCGGGCGACACGAGCAGCACCATCGTCAGAGTGCCGGTCGGGAAAGCGTCGTAGGTCAGCTTCTGCACGGCGTAGCGGACGCCGCGTACCGTCAGCGAGGTCCCGCGCGGCATCGAGCGCGGGAAGAAGACTCCGCCGACCTCGACGACCGGGTGGGCGTGGAAGTAGACGCCCACCGCGTCGCCAACGAAGCGGTTTTCGAGCTTGGCGATGCCCGCGTCGTCCTGGACCGACATCACGAAGCTGCCGATCTGCGCGCCGCTCGCAGAACGCAGCACTCCGCGCACCGGCGCGACGACAAAGGGCCCGCCGAAGTCGGCGAGCAGCTTTCCCGAGGCATCGAGCACGCGTAGGCGAACGATGTGCCAGCCATGGTGGTAGACGATGCGCTGGACCACCTTGAAGGTGGCTCTTGGAGCGTCAGCCGCGACCGCGGCGAGCAGGTCCGGCGCGGACGCGATTTGCGCGACGTCCTGCGTGACCTCGCGTCCGGCGAGCTCGTTGGCGTAGACGTTCGACACCACCTGGCCGTCGACAGCTTCGAGAACCGACGATGTTGCAGACCCGCAGGACCCGGCGACGGCGCCCGAAGACGGCGACGCGAGCGCGGCAGCGGCAAGCGCCGCCGCGGCGATGACCCAACCTCGACGCACTGGTTAAAGGCTAACTGGCTCCGAGCGCCTGCTCGGCAAGCAGGATTGCGCCGGTGACCCCGGACAGACGCGCGAGACCGGGCGCCATCACGAAGTCGGAGCCGTCGCCGATACGGACGTAATCGGGGTTGACGAGGGGCACCAGCTTGTGCTGGACGCGCCGGCGGAGGCCATCCGCGGCCATCACGCCGCCGCCGAGAATGATCCGCTGCGGACGCAGCGTCACGATGAGGTTGGCGATCGCGTAGGCGAGGTAATGCGACTCGCTCTCCCATGCTTCGTGGTCGCTTGGAAGCTCGTCGGCCGGAGCGCCATGGCGCGCGGCGATCGCGGGACCGCAGGCGAGGCCCTCCAGGCAGCCGTCGGGGTGGTAGCGACAGACGCCCTTGAACCCCGTCTCGATGTCGCGCGTGTGGTGGGGAACGTGAACATGACCCATCTCGGAATGGCCCGCGCCGTGAACGATCGAGCCATCGGCGATCGCCGCGCCGCCGATCCCCGTTCCGACCGTGATGTACACGCAGTCGCTGAGCCCACGCCCGGCGCCGAAGCGGTTCTCACCGAGCGCCGCCGCGCCGACGTCGGTGTCAAGGCCGACCGGCACGCGCGCGAGCTCGCGCACGATCGCCAGCACCTCCGCCCCGCGCCATGCCTGCTTTGGCGTCTCGAGCACGGTCCCGCTCACCAGATCGATCGGGCCGAAGGCGCCCACGCCGACGGCGCTCACGCTCGCGGCGGCCGTGATACAGGCGAGCGCTCGCTCGAGAGTCTCGCGGGGCGCGCTCGTCGGAAACTCGCCGTGCTCGCGCGGTGGGCCGGAGCCGTCGCCCACGGCCCAGACCGTCTTTGTGCCGCCGAGCTCGATCCCGCCGAAGATCGCCGCACGCTAGCAAGGGCTCCGCGCGTACAGTGTCCGCCGTGGCTTCACTGACGCCCGGCGCACGCTTCCGCTACCTCGAGGCCACGGTCGCGGAGCTCCAGGCCGAGATGGCTGCGGGTCGTCTCACAGCGCGAGCGCTCACCGGTGCCTACATCGCGCGGATCCGCGCGCTTGACCGCCACGGACCCCATGTCGGCTCGATCATTGAGATGAACCCCGACGCCTCGTCGATCGCACGCGCCCTCGACCGCGAACGCGAGACGACAGGACCGCGCGGGCCGCTGCACGGCATCCCGGTGCTGATCAAGGACAACATCGCCACCGGCGACCGGATGTCCACCTCCGCGGGCTCGCTGGCTCTCGCCGGTGTCACGGCGATCCGCGACGCCCACCTCGTCGCGCGGCTGCGCGACGCCGGCGCCGTGATCCTCGGCAAGACCAACCTCAGCGAGTGGGCAAACATCCGCTCCACGCATTCGACAAGCGGGTGGAGCGCCCGCGGCGGGCAGACGCGCAACCCCTATGCGCTCGACCGAAACCCGAGCGGCTCGAGCTCCGGGTCGGCGGCGGCCGTCGCCTCGAATTTCGCCGCGGTCGCGGTTGCCACCGAGACGGACGGCTCGATCGTGTCGCCCGCGAACGCCAACGGCGTGGTCGGCATCAAACCGACCGTCGGCCTCGTCAGCCGCGACGGGATCATCCCGATCTCCCACAGCCAGGACACCGCCGGGCCGATGGGACGCACGGTCGCGGACGCCGCGGCGCTGCTCGCCGCCATCGCCGGAGTCGACGCACACGACTCGGCGACTGCCGCGGCGAAGCCCGCCGACTACGCGAAGGCCCTGCGCGGCAACGCGCTGAAGGGTGCGCGGCTCGGCGTCGTCCGCAGCGAATTCGGCTCGAATCCGGCTGCGGATGCCGTGATCGAGGACGCGCTGCGCCTGCTTTCGGCAAGAGGGGCGGAGCTCGTCGATCCGGTGGAGCTGCACATCGCCGCCGATCTCCAGGAGAGCGAGCTCGACGTGCTGCTGACCGAGCTCAAAGCCGGACTTGCCGGCTGGCTTCCCGAGTTCATGCCGCAGGCGCCGTTTCAGTCGCTCGCCGAAGTGATCGAGTGGAACAGGGCTCACGCGGCGGCGGAGCTGCGCTGGTTCGGTCAGGAGCTCTTCGAGAGGGCGCAGACGCGCGGCGACCTCAGCAGCCCTGAGTACCTGCGCTCGCTCGCCGCCTGCCGGCGCGTCGCCCGCCGCGAGGGAATCGACGCGACGCTTCGCGCTCACTCGCTCGACGCGCTCGTCGCACCGACCGGCGGCCCCGCGTGGCTGACCGATCTTGTCAACGGCGATCATTACGGCGGGAGCTTTTCGACGCCGGCGGCTGTCGCCGGCTACCCGCACATCACGGTGCCGGCGGGGTTCGTGCACGGGCTGCCCGTCGGGATCTCCTTCGTCGGGGCGGCGTGGAGCGAAGCGCGCCTGATCGGTCTCGCGCACGCCTTCGAGCGAGCTGCTAAGGCGCGTCGCGCACCGACGTTCGCGGCGAGCGCGCCGCTCGCCGCCGAATAGTTTCGCTGTCGCGAGCCGTCGTAGCACCAAGTGACAAATTGCAACCAAGGAGATTGAGATGCCGCAGATAACGCAGGTGGGCCGCGTGATCGTCCCCGTCGCCGACCAGGACGCGGCGATCGCCTTCTACACCGAGAAGCTGGGGTTTACGTTGACCGCCGATACGCCCTACGGCAACGGTGAACGCTGGGTCGAGGTCGCGCCGCCGGGTGGCGGCACGGCGCTGGCGCTGACGCCGGGCCGCGGCGAGTTCACGCCCGGGCGGATGACCGGCGTCGCGCTCGGTTCGCCGGACGTGGGCGCAGTTCACGCCGAGCTACAGCGGGCCGGCGTCGACGTCGACGGCGAGCTCATGGGCGGTGACGGAACCGTGCCGCCGATGTTCTTCCTCCGCGACGGCGACGGCAACCAGCTGCTGATCGTGGCCGATCCGCAGGCGTAAAGGCGCGTTTGCCGTGCAGGGACGGGCGGCCGCGCCAGCGGCCGCCGTCCCGTGGGGCCCTCATCGGCCCTTGTTGCTATTCAGCCGACGCGCCTGACCGCGAACGGCCAAGCGAAATCACTTCTACAGCCATGGCGCGCAGCCGCCTATGGTGAAATCAGTCAATTCCTGTCAGGAATCCGGTAATGGACCGCGCGCGTGTTGCGTGCAGGTGTGAGGCGTTCTTAACCGAATTACAACCGTGGGGGACGATCCCGGACCGGGGTCGACTTATCGACACACGGAGGGCCGCGTGTTCAGGTGGCATAGTGCCGACCAGCTGTCGAATTCCCTTCCTCGGCGGCGGGTTTCGTACGCGAACATCGTTTCGACCCTCGCGCTGGTGCTGGTCATCGGGGGCGGTACCGCCTATGCCGCACGGCACTACCTGATCAGCTCGCTCTCGCAGATCAAACCGAGCGTGCGTAAGGAGCTGCGCGGCTCCGCCGGCGTGCGTGGCAAGGCGGGCGCAGTCGGCGCGGCCGGCATCCAGGGAGCGGCGGGCGCCGGAGGCCCGGCTGGCGCGTCGGGCGCCGGCGGTCAGCCCGGGGGTGCCGGCGCGACCGGTGCCACGGGATCATCGGCCGCGAGCGTGCTCAGCGGTCGCGTCACCACTATCCCGCTGACCGCCATCACCACCCAGACGACGGTCTTCGGGGCCGGATCGGGAACGTCGCTGTTCAACGTCACCGAGTCCTCGGTGCAGACGCTGTCGGCGAACGCGACCTTCACCGCGCAGGATCTGATCGCTGACAAGACCGGTGCGGCCGTACCGGCCGGCGATCAGATCATCGTCGACCTCGACGTCAATGGCTCAGTTGCATTGTCGTGCGGGATCCAGGCCGGCCAAACCTCGTGCAACAGCAATACCGCAACGTTTTCGGTCGCCGCGGGCAGCGAGCTCTCGATCAAGGTGATCGTTCAGGCACCCAGCGCATTGATCGCCGGCTTCGACCTTCTGTTCGGCTATCAGGCGACGTAAGGGAGGCCGAGCCGGTTCGCGCCCCGTTACGTCGTGACAGCGGGACGGTAGACGTGCAACGCAGCACCGTCTTCGTATGTCGTCGCCGTCACCAGGGCGAGCCGCAGGGGTGACGACAGATCCTTGAACAGCGGTAGGCCGTCGCCCAGCGCGACCGGATTGAAGACCAGCCTGTACTCGTCGACGAGCCCCGCACGCGAGAGTGCCTGCAAGAACGCGGCGCCGCCCCAGGCGACGATGTGTCCGCCCGACTCCTCCTTCAGCGCGGCGATCTCGGTAGCCAACTCACCGCGGGCCACTCGCGAGTGCTTCCACGCCGCGGTCTCGAGCGTTTTCGAGAACACAACCTTCGGCAGGTCGTTCATCGGGGGCGCATAGGCGTCCGTTGATGTCGGCCAGTGCCGCGCCATCTCCTCGTAGGTCACGCGCCCCATGATGTGCGTGCCGGCACCCTCGAGCCAGTCGAGCTTTGCCTGCTTCAACACCGCGTCCTCGGAGCCCCGGTGATCCCCGGCGCCCCGAGCGGGCGAAACAAATCCGTCAAGCGATAAAGACACCTGAACGATCACTCTGCGCATGGTCTTGGCACTCCGTTCTAGTGGCTACTTGCTAGTGAGACCGCTACCGACGGCGAAACTCATCGATGCGCGGCCTGTCGCGGCTCTCGAAAAGCCGACGGCGCTACCCCGGCGGCCGGTCCAGCACCCAGCGCGTCACCGGTTGATGGAAGTTGATCGGGCTGGGCTGCATCTGTCTCGTGAACACGT
>DATGHN010000356.1:0-3458 GCA_035308005.1 Solirubrobacteraceae bacterium | reverse complement strand
CTACCTCTCCCAGCACGGCGACGAGCTCGGCGACAGCGGGACCGTGCTGGCGGCGACGCAGCGGGCAACCGGGCTGACGCCGAACAAGGCGCGCGCGCTGCTCGGGCGCTTCCTGTTCGGCGGGGAGCTCGCGGAGAAGCCGCTCGCGGGCCTCTCCGGCGGCGAGCGCCGCCGGCTGTCGCTGGCGATCCTCGTCAACGGCGGCGCCAACGTTCTGATCCTCGACGAGCCGACCAACCACCTCGACCTCGAGTCGCGCGAGGCGCTCGAGGACGCGCTGACCGCCTTCGGGGGCTCGCTGATCCTCGTCTCTCACGACCGCGCTCTGCTCGACGCCGTCGGCACGCGCACGATCGCCGTCGAGGGCGGGGAGCTGCGCAGCTATGTCGGCGGCTGGGCCGAATACCTGCGGGTGCGCGAGGAACGCCGCGCGGCGGGGGAGGAGCCGGCGCCGCGGCCGGCGCGAACGCCACGCCCGGCGGCGGCTCCCGGCGCCACACCCGCAGAGCCCAAGCAGCGCAAGCCGCCGGATCCCGACGCGCCGAGCAAGAACCGCGTCCGCGCGCAGGAGGCCGCCGAGCGCGCGGTCGAGCGGGCCGAGGAGGCGCTGCGAGCCCTCGAGGAGGAGCTCGCGGACCCCGCAGCCTGGGCGACACGCTATGAGGCGGCCAAGAACGAGGCGCGCCACACGGCCGCGCGGCGGGCTGTCGACGCCGCCTATGCGGAGCTCGAATCGCTGCTCGGGTGACGATCTACACTGGGTCGATGAAGGATCTGCGCAACGTCGCGATCATCGTCGCCCTGGCGGCGGCCGTGGTCGCGGTGCCTGGCGGGAGCGACACGGCGGGCCTGGTCGGGGCGATCCTCTCGCTGTTGATCGTCTCGCTGGTCGCCTACGTCGCGGGGCGCTTCTATCGCGACCACCAGACCGACCTTCACAGCCTCGGCGACACCGATCGCGCGATCCTCTACGTCGCCATCGCCGCGGCCGTCGTCGTGTTCGCGGCCAGCAACCGCCTGACGACGACGGCGATCGGGACACTCGTCGAGATCGCCGTGCTGGGGCTCTGCGCCGTGGGGCTGCTGCGCGTGTTTCGCAACTGGCAGCGCCGCTACTAGTGCCTTCGGACCTCGCTGCGCAACGGCGCAAGCTGCCCGACCAGCCTGGCGTCTACCTGTTTCGAAATCGCGCCGGGCGCGTTATCTACGTTGGCAAGGCGGTGTCGGTGCGCAAGCGCGTCGCCTCGCACTTCGGCGCCAGCGGCAACGCGGCGATGATCGCCGAGGTCGCCTCGATCGACAGCGTCATCGTCGGCAGCGAGGCCGAGGCGCTCCTCGCCGAGCAGGGCTTCATCAAGCAGTACCGCCCGCGCTTCAACATCCGCCTGCGCGACGACAAGTCCTATCCGTTCATCGGGATCTCGCTCGACGAGGACTTCCCGCGGGTCTATTTCACCCGCGAGCGCCACCGCCGCGACCGCGCCTACTTCGGCCCCTACTCGAACGCCAAGCGCGTTCGCGAGACGCTCGAGCTGCTGAGCAGGATCTTCCTGATCCGGTCTTGCAACGGCGCCGAGCCGGGCCGGCGCTCGGGATCGCCGTGCCTGGACTTCCACATCAACCGCTGCGGAGCGCCCTGCGTTGGCTACGTGACGCGCGAGGAGTACCGGCGCGGAATCGATCGCGCGATCGACTTCCTCGGCGGACGCTACGGCGAGATCCAGCGCGAGATCGAGCAGCGCATGAACGCCGCCGCGGCGGCGCAGGAGTTCGAGCAGGCGGCCGTCGAGCGCAACCGCCTGCAGGCCGTGCGCTCGCTGCTGCAGCGCCAGCGCGTCGCTGGCCAGGCGGTCGGCACGCTCGACGCGATCGCGGTCGCCGTCTCCGGCCGCGACGCTAACGCGCAGGTCTTCCAGGTGCGCGATGGGGTTCTCTCCGACCGCCAGTCCTTCTATCTCGCCAACGAGGCCGAGCGCCCGCAGCGGGAGGTGGTCGAGGAGTTCGTCCTGCAGTACTACGAGAACGCCGCCGCTGTGCCCGCCCTCGTGGTCGTCGAGGAGCCGTTGTCGGAGGTCGTCGTCGAGGCGCTCGGCGCGCGCCGCGGAGCGCGCGTCGAGGTTCGCGCGGCCGAGCGCGGTGACAAGCGGCGGATCCTCGAGTTGGCCGCGCGCAACGCGGCGCTCGCGGTCGAGGAGGAGCAGCTCAAGGCGGCGCGGCGGCGCGAGCGGCGCGCCGAGGCGCTCGACGGGCTGCGCGAGGCGCTCAGCCTGACCGCCGTGCCGATGCGGATTGAGTGCTACGACATCTCGAACATCCACGGGACGCACAGCGTCGCCTCGATGGTCGTCTTCGAGGCCGGCGCGCCGAAGCGCTCCGACTACCGCCGCTTTCGCATCCGCACGGTCACCGGCTCCGACGACTTCGCGTCGCTCGCCGAGGTGCTCGGGCGGCGGATGGCCAACTGGGAGCGCCAGGCTGACACCTCGCCGCACGAGTCGCGCTACGACGCGAGCTTCGCCTCGCTGCCGAACCTGATCGTCATCGACGGCGGCAAGGGGCAGCTGAGCGCGACGCTCGAGCCGCTGGCGGCGGCGCGCGCCCAGGGCGTCGCCGTGATCTCGCTCGCCAAGCGCCTCGAGGAGGTCTTCGTCCCGGGCCGGCGCGAACCGATCGTCCTCTCCCACGAAAGCCCCGAGCTCCAGCTGCTCGCGCGGATCCGCGACGAGGCTCACCGCGTCGCGATCACCCACCACCGCTCGCGGCGCGACCGCGCGATGACCGCGTCGCTGCTGGACGATCTGCCGGGCGTCGGGCCGGCTCGCAAGCGGGCGCTGATCGCGCACTTCGGCTCGCCCGACGCGGTGTTGGCGGCGAGCGCCGAGCACCTCCAGGCGGTCCCCGGGCTGCCGGCCAAGGTCGGGCGCGAGCTCCACGCGCGCCTGCACCGAGTCGGTGAGTAGCGCGACGCGCGTCCGGGCTGTGCGCGACGATTGCTGCTGATGGCGGACGCCGCGGGCGCGCTTGCGGAACTGATGATCATCACCGGCTTCTCGGGCGCGGGGAAGTCGACGGCGATGAACGTCTTCGAGGATGCCGGCTACTTCTGCGTGGACAACCTCCCGCCGGAGATGATCGGCAGCCTGATCGAGCTGTTCGTCCACGAGGGCTCGAAGGTCGAGCGCGCGGCGGTCGTCTGCGACGTGCGCGGCGGCGAGTACTTCGACGCGCTGACCGCGGTCCTCGACGACCTGCCGCGCAAGGGGATCCGCCACCGCCTGCTGTTCCTCGACGCTGAGGACGAGACGCTGCTCAACCGCTACAAGGAGACGCGCCGGCGCCACCCGCTCGCCGCCGGCGGCTCGATCGCCACCGGCATCGCCGCCGAGCGCGCACAGCTCGAGGCGCTGAAGGCGCGCGCCGACGTCGTGATCGACACCACCGGGCTGAGCGCCGCGATG
>DATGHN010000355.1:0-2781 GCA_035308005.1 Solirubrobacteraceae bacterium | reverse complement strand
ACGGACGAGAGGGTCGCCGCCTGATGCTTCACCTTCTCATCCACAACATTTGACAATTGCTCGGTGATCGCACGATTGCGCTGCTTCCGCGGCATCGACACGCTGTCGGCCGCGGGCCTCTCGGCCGAGGTCGGTGACTGGCGGCGCTTCCCCAGACCGCCGCTGCTCGCCGGGTTCCTCGGGATCGTCCCCAGCGAACGCACTTCCGACACCAAACGCCGTCAAGGCTCGATCACCAAGGCCGGTCCCGGCCACGCGCGCCGGCTGCTCGTCGAGGCCGCCCACCACTACCACTACCAGCCCCGCGTCGGCGAGACGCTCGCTCGCCGCCAAGCCGGCCAGGACCCAAGGATCATCGAGATCGCCTGGCGCGCCCAACGACGCCTGCACCAGCGCTGGCAGCACCTACACGCTGAGCGACGCAAGCCCGCCGGCGTCGTCGCGATCGCGGTCGCACGCGAACTCGCCGCGTTCCTCTGGGAGGCCGCCACCCTTGACTGACACCACCACGATCGCGCCCGGGACGCTGTCGGGGCGCGCACGAGCACCCAGGAAGGCCCACACACGTCGCGCGAGGCTCGCGGGTCTACTATGGGCAGCCGGCACGCGCCGGCCGCGCCCGTTCCTAGACGGCGAGCCGCGACGAATACCGGGTCTTGAGGTCAAGCCCTCGAATATCAGTCTGACCCCGCCCTCGACGAGACTGGACCTTCCGCTCGTGCCGCCCCGACAGCGCCCCAACCGCGCCAGCCCACGAGCACCGACAACCATCAGACGCCACACCCCATATCAGTAATGAGGCTCGTCCAACGACGCATAAGACGAGCCCTCCACCGATCAGACAGTCGTGTGCAGTGGTGATTAGCATAAACAGTATCTTCACTCGACCCATGCGATAACCCGGGTGATTGCGGGTCTCCGGTCGGTTTGTGGGTGAAGTGGCGGCCTGAAGGGCCGCGTTCGTCGCGTGTTTGCGGGCTCTTCTCTGGCTGCGGTTTCGTGCGGTAGTTGCGCGGATGGTGATCGACGCGCCGCCGCCCTCGGCGCAGGCTGCTGGCTGTCGAATGGCTAGCGGCTTACGAAGGAGGGCGACGTGCGCGTCACCACCGCATTCAAGCGGCTGCTCCGTCTGGATGGAGCGTCGATCGTCGATGTCGGCTTCAGCGGCGAGGGGGTGATCGTGACCGTCAGGCTGCGGCGTCGGCGTCGCGTGTGCTCGCAGTGCGGCCAGGTCGGCCGGCAGCTGGAGATCCACGACCGCCGCGTCAAGCGCTGGCGCCATTTGGATCTGGGCGCGTGCCGCTGCTTCATCGACTGCGAACTGCGACTGTTGCGCTGCCCGGATTGCGGCGTGCGCTACGACGCGGTGCCGTGGGCGCGGCCGGGCGCGCACCATACGCGCGACTTCGAGGACACGGTCGCGTGGCTGGCGCAGCAGATGGCAAAGACCCAGGTCGCGGGCCTGTTGCGGATCGGCTGGGACACCGTCGGGCGGATCGTCGAGCGCGTCGTGGCCGAGCGCCTCGACGAGCGCAGGCTCGCCGGCCTGGTCTGTATTGGCGTCGACGAGATCAGCTATCGACGCCACCAGCGCTACCTCACGACCGTCGTCGACCACCGCGCAGGCCGGATCGTGTGGTGCGCCCCAGGCCGCAACGCCCAGACCCTGCAGGGCTTTTTCGACCTGCTCGGCGACCGCCGCCACTCGATCCGGGCGGTCTCGATCGACATGAGCGGCGGCTACGAGAAAGCGATCCGCGACAGCCTGCCGCAAGCCGAAGTCTGCTTCGACCCGTTCCACGTGATCCGCCTCGCGCAGCGCGCGGTCGACCAGGTCCGCCGCGACCAGTGGAACGCGCACGAGCGCTCGCACACCCCCAAGGGCCGCTGGATCAAGGGCACCCGCTGGTCGCTGCTCAAATCCCCGGAGAAGCAGTCGATCGAGCAGCTCGCGCTGCTCGCCGACGTCCAGGCCGCGAACAAGCCGCTCTACAGGGCGTTCCTGCTCAAAGAAGAGCTCCGCGTCCTCTACCAGCTCGAGCGCCCCCAGCTCGCGCCCACACACCTCGACGCCTGGCTCGCCTGGGCCTCCAGATCCAGGCTCGACCCATTCAAGAAGCTCGCCCGCACGATCCGCGCCCACCGCGACGGCATCCTCGCCGCAATCCGCCTCGGACTCAACAACGGCCGCCTCGAAGCACTCAACAGCCGCATCCGCCTGATCAGCCACCGCAGCTTCGGCTTCCACAGCCCCCAACCCCTCATCGCCCTCATCTACCTCTGCTGCACCGCCATCACCATCGAACTACCCCGGTAACTTCACCCACAACTCGCCCGGAGCGCCTCTTGAACGCCGCGACGCACAGCGCGCAGTCGGCCAGGCGGTGCTCGAGCGCCATCGCGGCGGTCGCGATCACGGTCGCGCCGAAACGCCCGTGGCTCCAGGTCTGCAGCGCGTAGCCGACCTCGAGGCCGAGCAGCGCGGCGATCTCGTCGTAGTCGAGCCCCCGCGGCGAGCCGATGTGCACGAGCAGCCCGTCGATGTCGCGGCGGCCGAGGCCGCTGTCGTCGAGCGCCGCCGCGAGCGCGCGGTCGGCCATCGAGGCGACGCTCTCGTCCGCCATGCGCCCGAAGCCGGCGGTCCCGATGCCGACGATCGCGACGCCGCCGCGGCCGCGCATCAGCCGAGCACGGCGTCGTTGTCGGCCCCGAGCGCCGGCGGCGGCGTGCGGATCCGGGCCGGCGTCGCGCTCAGCTTGATCGGCAGCCCGGCCGCGCGGA